>CAINVS010000542.1 GCA_903854205.1 uncultured Bacteroidota bacterium
GTGTTAATTTACATCCATTACATTTTTGGTGTTCTTGATTTTGCATCATTTTTAACTTTTTTTCTAATTCTGCTGCTTGACTTTTTAAAATATCTTCAATAGCTGGGTTAGTTTTCTTAACTTCTGATCTGATCGTCTTTAATTCCTGTAATATAACTTTTTGCGAATCATTTTTTTGTAATTGTTTTACATCTAGATAATATGATGATGTCTGATATTTTGAGCTTGGTAATGATACATGAAGAGGGGGTACACAGGGTACTAATTTATCATTTTTATATTGTGCTGGTTTACCAAAACACGTAAGGACTTTTATATCATTTTGTACTAATACACCCATTAAATTTTGTAATGTTATTTTAATTGCGTCTAATGCTTTTTCTTCTTTTTCTAATTCCTTTTTAATTACTGCTCTATACTTATCAGAAAATACAGTATTATATTGATGTTTTAATAAATCAATATATGTTTTTAAAGTAGTATATTCAATTTCAATTCTTTTATATTCTTCTATTTTAATATGTTTATTAATTTGGTCTAAGCGTTTAGAATTAAATATATTATGTTGATTTAAAATCTGATGTCAAAAAAGTGATAATTGCAGATTATCATATTTTTGTGGTATGGAGAGAGAAATACCCAACTTTTCGTTGACTTTTTTATTAAAATAAGCACAAATTTCAGCTGCCAATAGATTTTCCTCCTGATGCTGAAAAATATAAACAGTCTGAAGTCCCTGATCAAACCAAATCCCCAACCTGTCAATCCATGCGTCCAATCTGCTAAAATCACTGGAATGCAGTTCATTACCTACAAATCTTATCATTGCAGTGCCGTTGCTTAAATACATATGCAGGGCATCCCTACGGCCTGCTACATCGCTCATCACGGTACCTGCTCCGTATTCGTTCAATAGTTCGCAAAGGATTTCCATATCCTTGCTCACAAACCAATTTTCATTCCTTAGTTCAACAGATAAGGGTATATCATTTATCGGAAAACGTTTTAGGAAATTTTCTAAATTATTTATTTGGCCGGGAGAGAAATTTGGCGGAAGCTGCAAAAATGAAGTGCCTAATCTTTCCCCCAATCTAATGACTGACTCGCAAAAAGCTTCAATAAAATGTTCAGATAAAGAGAGCTCTCTGTTCTGGCTAATTATCTGAGGAATTTTAGGCGCAAATCGAAAAGTATCAGGTGTCTGATCTACCCATTTTGCAATTGTTTTTTTGTCAGGTATTCTATAATAGGTGCTATTCAGTTCGATGGTATTGAATTGCTTTGCATAGGCCGACAGATAGTCCTGACTTTTTGTACCGGAAGGATAATAATTGCCGACAAATTCTTTCATTGCCCAACCTGTGCAACCCGAAAATACACTTGGTTTTCCTTCCCTTTTTGCCAGGGAATTAAACAATTTAACTGTCGCCTTAGGGTCGGGAGGCATACTAAAATCAATGCCTTCAATTTTATCTAACTTGCCGAATTTCATATTCCACATTAAAATTACCGAGTACAGTTTCGGAGTTATTGTGTATTGATCCACAAATCTACAAACTGATTAGGGAAAAACGATAAATAATTAAATTCAGTTTTAATTTCTTGTTGAATATTCTGGGTTTAAGCTAGTACCCATCATTAAAAATTCAAATCAATGTACTTAAAACAAAAAGAGTCGGAATTTTCCGACTCTTTTGAAAATCAATATATTTTTGAATTGATAAGATTATTGATTTCCGATTATAAAACTTCTGTTTTGAATATTTCCGTTTTGACCGACAATCTGAATAAAATATAGGCCAGGGCTGAGCTGTTGCACCGGAATATTAAATACATTAGTTGAAGGATTTTGCTGTTCAAAATGCACACTTCCCATTGGGCTGACGATGCGTAGTGCCTGTGGTAATTCTGAACAGCGCACATTGAGATTCTCTAAAACCGGATTAGGGTAAATGTCAATCGTCATAGATTCTGCAACATCAAATGCCGGAGAATATCGTTCAAGAGGTCTAGCTGCGGTAGTACTGATATTGAGTGTAAACGGCATGGTCAGAGTCCATACTGAACTGGAAGAAACTATAAGATAATAAGTACCTGGATCGAGTGTGCTGATCATAGTTCCGCCATTCCATGCCAACAAAGTATTGATATAAGAGGATGGTGCTGCCGCATTCGGGCAATTGCTGCTCAAAAGTAGTGAACCCCAAATTCCGGATACACCCAAGGTGGCAGAAACCTGACTTCTGCTGCTGATTGTGAAGCTAAATACTGCGTCATTAGCTGCCAATCCGCTGAAATTGGGACTTACATCAGCCGGAAGATAATTATTGCCATAAGCTGAAGTATGTCCCTGATAGTTCACTACCGGCAGATTCAGATTTATTGGGCAGGTGCATAGCGCTCCAATAGGTGTGGTGGTTACTGTTACAGAAAAAGTACTTGAATAATCAGCACTGCAAGGACTGTTTTGAAGTAATGCACGATATTCCCAAGTTCCGGCAGCGCTTGGAATTTCAGAATAATTAATAGCGCTGCTGCTAATATTAACCCAAGTACCGGCATTCAATCTTTTTTCCCAACGCACTACAGTGCCACGATAGCCAACCAGACTTAATGTACCTGTGGATTGGTTCTGACAAAGACTTGTCATTGTGCCGGATACACTGCCGCCCAGACTCGTTGCCTGAATGGTTTTGCTGAAAGAATTGGTATACCCAATGGCACAGCTTCCGCTTTGTATAACTGCGCGATATTCCCAGGTTCCAGCGCTAGCAGGTGTTTCGGTATAGCTGACAGTAGTATTTGCAATACTGGTCCATGTGCCCGTTCCCAATCTTTTTTCCCAACGGAGAATTGAACCATTATGTCCTGAAACTGTCATTGTTCCTGTAGCTGATCCCAAGCAGACCGTTCCGGTTGTACCTGAAAGAGTACCAGCAATAGTAGCAGGACTGACCGTTATAATATAAGACCTTGAGTAAACTGAACTGCAGGCCCCATTTTGTACAAGTGCACGATACTCCCAACTTCCTATAGAAGAAACTGTTTCGGAATAAGTGGCAGTGGTATTTGTAATATTTGCCCAAGTAGCGGTACCCAATCTTTTTTCCCAACGGACTACTGTACCAGTCTGACCTGTTAAAGTCATTGTTCCTGTAGTTGAACCAAGACAGATGCTGTTTGATGTTCCGGAAACTGTACCTCCGACACTGCTTGCTTGTACAGTTTTGGTGAAACTTGCCGAGTATACCTGTGCGCAACTTCCGTTTTTAACAACAGTGCGATACTCCCAAGTTCCGGATGTTGTCGGAGTTTCTGAATATGTTGCTGCTGTATTGGTAATACTGCTCCAAGTGCCGCTGTTAACTCTTTTTTCCCAACTCAGGATTGTGCCTGTATGGCCTGAAACGGTCATTGTGCTTGTGCTGCTGCCCAAACAGATGCTTCCTGCAGTACCCATAATGCTTCCGCCTACGCTGTTTGAAGAATTGGTGAGAGTACTTGTACTGCTAAGAGGGGAGCTTACAGTATTTCTGATTACTTTAGCACTGTAAGTGCCTGAGGCCAAACCTGTAAAAGTGTATGAGGCTGCAGTGCCCGTCCAAGTCTGCAATACGGTTGTACCGGTACTGTTCAATAATTGGAAGGTTTGACTGGCTGAGACCGTTACTGTCAAGGTGACAGAGCCGGTTACACAACCTGGACTGCTGCTGACAGTGGGTGCAGCCACTGCAGAACAGTTGGTGATTATTTGTTGAGCAGCACTTCTGAAAGTGGGCAGATAATTATAAAGTGTAACACCCGGGCAAGCTGTAGCATTGAGGTCTTTGTGTCCGCAGATTCGGGGCAGATAGATGGTCATTGTGCCGGCTTGATTGAGAATATTGGCAGAAGTTGTTGGGTTTAGGCCACGAAGATTGTACCACCAGGCCATAAATTCTGTTGCTATTGTTAAAGTTGCCTGAGGAACATTACCTGCGATGTCAGCATTGCCTAAAAAGTTTAACCCAATTGAACTTCCGTTTGAACTGCCTGCATGGGCAGCCCTAACATCCTGACTTGGGAAATTTGGATTGTGACGACCAATAAAAACGTTGCTGAATTTATCGAAAAGATAATTATAGCCGATGTCTGACCAACCAAGTGTATTTACATGATAGTTCCAATAGCTGCGAACTACAGCGTAGCCATCAGTATAAGTATCAGGGCTGGCGCCGTGGTGTACTACCGTATGTGAAGGCGTGATATAGGTAGCTGTATAAGTTGGTGTATGGCAGGCAGTAAAGCTTCCGCACCAGGAAGAACGGGGTATTGTAGTTGGCTGAGCAGGACATGCAACAGCATTTGTCTTTTCAATGTTTGGCTCATTGGGTATACTGCTTGCATGACCGCTCATGTCCTGAAGTACCAGTTGAACCTGTTGTAGACTATGTCCTGATGGCATTTCAAGATAGAATTCCAATGAATCATGCTGTCCTTCGTCAATTCCGAAAAGCAGGTCACTTGTATAAAGTCCGCCCAGCGCATTTTCTTTTGGGTTATAAGCACCTTCTTCTGTTGACCACTCGCGCCATCCTTTGCCGGGGCGGTGTACCCGGTAATGAATAGAAAAAGAGGAGGGTATAAGATTCAAATTAGCTGTCTGCCAGGCAAGTGCAAAAGAATTAAATGGAACGGGGCTTGCAAATTTGAGTCCCAAGCCTTTGGCTGTTTGCTGAAGTGGGGTAATTATCTGAGTGCGAAGTAAAACAGTACCTGCTTCACGACGATCGTCCAATACATGGTGTTCAAACTGTTGGGCCCAGCCTGAAACTGAAATTAAAACAAAAAGCAAAAGGAGTTTAATTTTTTTCATAGTTATATAGCTTATAAGTGATTATGCGGTTTTAAAAACAGCACAAATGTAAGGATTGAAATTCGTATTATTGCTCTTTATGTCCTATAAAAATCAAAGGGATATTGTTAAAATTTTATCATACCAAAGAAACTCATGGGATGAATTTTGTTTTGTATAGACTGTCTACATAAGTTAGCAGAATTAATACTACCTGAATATAATGTTATATTTTTGCCGATCGGCTTCAGGTTCGACATGTGTTTTTTGCCTAAATATAACTATATGCCACAAAAATATTTTCGACTTTCTATTATAGTCAATGACAGTAATCCTCAGATAATAAGGATATTACAAATAGCTTCAGATGCTTTTTTTATAGATCTGCATGAATGTATCATGGCTTTGATGGACTGGACTGATAAAAAGGTTTTCAGTTTCAGAACAGTTAATTTTATAATCTCGGATACTGAAATAATAACTAATGCAGATGCTGATGTATTCGAAACAAGATTGAGTGAATATCTGATTGAAGAAGGCCTGGTCATAGAATATGTTTATGGAGATGAGCAAAGTAATTGGGAGTTTGAAATTGTACTTTCAGAAATCGTCAGTATAGAAGAGGCGAATTTAGTTCCTATTTGTCTGGATGGAAAAATGAGCGCAGCACCGGAAGATTTGCCTGATATTGCTTTTTATAATGAACTTGTAGAAATCTATTTTAAAGAGAATCATGAAAGGCATGATGAGGCGCATCAAAAATTAAAGAATGACCCTTATTTATTTGATATTGAAGCAATAAATATTGAATTGAAAGCACTTTTTACTGAAAACCCGTTAAATATAGCATTCGTAAATATTCCGGCTGAGTTACCTGAAAATGACAATGCAGAAATAGCAGCACTGGCATTGAAACAGATTACACTTTCCAAAAAAATGTTTGAACAATACAAACAAACAGGGGAAAAAGCCATGGCACAGGTGAAGGATGAGTTCCTGTTTGTTCAAGTAAATGTTGAAAGCAACAGTATTGCTGCAATTGTAAAACACCTATGGGGAAATATGCTGTCGCGTTGGACCGATTTTCTACATTCTGACGGTGAAAAAGAATGGCGCGATAGAGATTCTGAGTTTGAAAATGACCTGAAAAGCCGGGATGAAATGATGGAAAAATGGCAGGAGGGATGGCAGGTGCTTTTTATGGCAATAGACGAATTGGAGGCATCAGATTGGGACAAGTCAGTGATGATTAACAAACATCCGCAATGGGTAGGAGAGGCCATTCAACGGCAACTTATGCACTATGCCTATCATGTGGGACAAATTGTGCTGTTATGTAAACTTTTAAATCAGGGAACTTGGGAAACTTTATCGATCCCATGAAAAAAATAATCTATTAGTCCTCTTTTTTTACGCCCTTCAGTTTGCCCTCTGTATTTGGCAGCGTCTGTTTTTTCTCTTCTTTGATGGGTTCCGGATTCTCTTTTGGTTTTAATTTACCGCTGCCCTTTGTAGGATCGGGCTGAATAATATTGGGCTGTTTCAGACTGTCCGGGGCTGAATTAACTTGAACGATACTATCCTGTTCAATTTCAGGACTGTCAATTTTTACAGGCGCAATTCCGGAAAGTTCGGCAAAGCGGTAAGACCAGTCTCGGTTGCCCGTAATTTCAAACTTTGATTTTGGACGTTTTTCTTCCAGCCATTTGAATTCTTTGATTCTCATGGCAGTATGATCTGTCATGCCCATTGGATAGAGGACAGCCTTTGGCTCACCTGTAAATTTGATTCGTTGTATCTGGTTCTCGTTGAATAACATGTACATATCAGAACAATCCACATCATTTACCCCCATATATTTTTTTTCATTGTCAGTAGCGTAGTAAACCGCTTTTCCATTGGATTGTACATCCAAATTTTGAAGTTTGTTTTCGGCAAAATTCGCCTGCATGTTTCTACCTTTTATCTGATTGTAATAGACTTGGTCTTCTGTATTGATAATTAGTGAATTCTGTTTTAAGAAAGCAGTCTTCATTTTACCTGCCGTCATGACAGCCCTAATGGTATCGGCCGTAAATTGTACCGAATCTAACCAAAGCACCGGATCTTTAAAAAACTGAAACAGCGAATCCTGCTGACTGTAGGTAAGTGAATCGCAAAGGCCCTGTATGTCAGATTTAAAAATTTTGACATTATAATAGGCATAGAATGTCTTTTTATCTTTGTCTTTTCCCTCAGGAAGCGCACGCAGTGTGTCGGCACTCAACCATAAGCTGTCCTTGTCAAGTTTTGTTACCAAAATAGGATTTTCCTTTGCCAAGAATGCTCCGGTAGAATCATTGTAAATAGCCTCTCCACACAAAATGCGCACATTTGAGACGGAATCTTCCCAGGCTACACGGCCTTTGGCAATTCCTGTCCTTGTACTTCTTACATAATCGAGACTGTCTGCAACCAAAACCTGTGATTTGTCAACAACTCTGACATGTTCCCTGAAAATTAGGGTTTCTGTTTTAGCATCATAGAAGGAATATTTTGAATCAATCGTCTGATTTTGAGTGGAGTCAAGACTTCTGAATTTTGGATTTCCTTTGAAAAAGAACTGATCAGAAGCTCCATCCCTAATAATGGTATCGGCCCTTACTTCCTTGTCACCATCTTCATACACTGCATTGCCGATAAGATAGTATTTATTGATGTTTCCATCATAAATGATTGTATCGCCTTTTGCTTTTTTGTAGCCGTCTTCCTTTCGTTGCAGATAATATGGGTTTCCGCTGAGGACAGAAAAGTTCTTTTTATTATCATAAAAACCTCCCTCGCAATAGACCATATCCTCGTCATTGAAAATGTAAGTCGGACCATTGAAATAAGAAATTTCCTTTTTTGTATCGAAGGCCAAAGAGTCTGCAAAGAGTTTATAGCTTGGATTTGTTAGCCTGACAGAGTCTCTGAAATAGGCGATATTTGTATTGGCATCATAATAACCCGATTTGGAAACCAACTGCGTACTGTCACTTACAATCAGTGCTCCCATAGGGTAGGATGCTATTTTTGTGTTCAGGTCATAAAAAAGCTGATTGGTATACATGGTCATTGAGGAGTCCTGTAAGACTACATCACCACTGAGCCTTGATTTTTTTGTATTGCCATCATAGAACAATGAATCTGAAAATACCCTGATACTGTCATTCTGCAGCATTTGTACATCACCGTAAGCGATGATTTTTTTATTCGGGAAGCGTTTTGCGGTATCACACCACATATGCATATTATTCTGTTGAAAATGCACGTCGCCCTGTAGATATAAAAAGTCTCCTTCCGTGGTTTGCAGGCCCTTCATTTTTCGGGAGTAGATAAGGTCTATTCGGGAAGTGTCACTTTCTTCATCTTCCGGAATAAGCTGAGCGGATAGCAGTATTGGAAGTAATGAAAAACAGAAAAGCAATAATGGTCCGGCGCAGCGCAATGACATGGCAGACAATTTAAAGAGGATATATTTTAACGGGCGTATTAACACGATATTTAAATTTGGTTTACACAGCTGAAGTGCAAAAAAAGAGCCACAAAACAGCGTTTGCAGCTCAAAGATACATCTTTACAAAAGGAGTCAGGCAAAGAGTTGATGAAGTCTTTTCTGTCTATTAATCGCTAAAGCTTTATCGTGGTTTTGGGCTCAATTTTTTTTGTCCTTTTCATAGGCTTTGCCTACGCCATAAGGTTTATGTTTGCCGCTAAGTACTGTTCGGTAACGCTCCGGGTGTTTGCGGATGTCCTCCACAAGTAAAGTTACTTCATCGATAGTTGTTTTTACATCAGCCAGCAGTTTTTTATCGTTAACAAGAGCAGCTAGTATCCCGTCCTGTTTTGAGAAATCAGTCAAAATCTGCAATTGAGCCATCAGTTTGTTTGTTTCGCCCAATGTTAGTTTTACATCGTCAGCTACTTTACCAAATTTTTCGATGGTTTCACGGGTTGAATTGATTGTTTTGTCAATATCGGCATTTTTCAGCTGTTCAGTAATAGCAGTTACATTCGACATGAGAGCAGTTATCTGATCATTGTTTTTGCGAACATTTGCTGTAATTGCCTCGAGGTGGTCAACTGTATTGACAAAGTTGCCCGTCGATTTTTCAAGCAAAACAGCCATCACATCACTTATTACTTTAAGATTGGTAATAGTGGCCTGAATCTCATCGGCTGATTTGCGAAATCCGCCTTCTTCTGAAGCAATAATTTCTTCAATTAATAAGCGGAAAGAATCAATTTTTTCCATGTAGGGTTTTGCTGCATCTGTTACCATGTCGAGCATACTGCCAACACGGCCATCAATGACATCGCCATTTTTGAGACAGCCTTCGCCATCGCATAGACCTTCAAATTTAAGTTCCACCGATTTGCCGCTCATAATATTGGGTTGCACCAGATTGGCCACAGCATTTTTGGGAACTTTGGTTGCTTTATCTAAATTAAGGGTAACTAATATAATTGCCGGATTCTTTTTATCGATATACAGTTTAGTAACAGCACCAACCTGATAACCTTTTACAGTCACAGGTGCACCTGCTGCCAATCCGTCCACATTGTTAAAACCGGTGGTTACAACAAAGCTTGCAGAAAGAATATTGCTGCCTTTGAGAAAGTAATATCCCCAAATCAGTAAGAATAGGGAAACAAGTCCCAAAACACCTACTTTTACTTCGTTTCTGATTTTCATGCCTTTATACAGCTTTAGTTTATTTTTTCTTTTTAATATTTACGTACTCTTCAGGATGCAGCCTAAGATCATTGGCCATGTTTTTTGCTTTTTCAATATTGCCTTTTATTTTGTTTTTTGCCTGTACATCACTGAATAGCCAGGAAAGACTGCTGTCTTTGCCCGTATTTATATTTTCAATTTCTGTGCTTATCCCGCCAATAAGTTTGTTCACTGATTTCAGATCGGGCATTTTAATGTTATCAGCATTGAGTTTGGACAATGTTTTGGCAAAATCATTCTTTTTAAAATCCTCTGTTGATTTTGTAAGTCGGCTCAATGAATTATTGATTAGGGCCTCTTTTTTATCCAAATCAGCTGAAATTTTATCCAAATTAGCCAAAAGACTGCTTAAATATGCTTTGTTTGAATTCAAGCTGTTTTTAAAGTTATCTGTGCCTCTATGAAACTGTCTGATTGTAAGTTCAATAGATTTAATTACCTGTCTTACACTATCTTTGGTAGGAAAAATAGAAAGTACTAATGAATCCAATTTTTTAATATAGGGTGCAGCCTGATCTCGGAGATCAAACAAGTAAGAACCAACTGTTCCCGATATAATATCTCCCGATTCAAGAAATTCATCCTGCTCCGATGCTTGAAAACGGAGTTCAAGACGGGCAGAGTAAAGAATACTGGGTACATAGGCAACTGCTTCTGCATTGTGTGGAACTTTTATGCCTTTTCGAACGTCAAAATCAACCATAATATGGTTGTTATCAGGATTTAAATATATATCCTGAACGCTACCAACCTCCATGCCGTAATAATATACATCTGAGCCCGGACGGAGTGAACTGATAGACTCAAACTCAGCAGTGAGCAATAGGCTTTGTTTGACTACCGGCATATTTCGTACAAAGTTATAGAAGGCCATTGTCGAAAAAAGGACAAGGCTTCCAATTATACCCCAAAGTCTGTATTTTTTGCGCTCCTGCAAAATAGTAAGTTGTATGTTGTTGGTAGTTAGTTGATTAAATATTCAAAAAAAATCCCTTGGCAATTTGTTAATATATTAAGAATAGTTTTAGTAACAAAACTCCACAAAGATAATAAAAATTGAAAAGAACAGCAAAAAATTATCCTTCAAAGTAAACTGTTCTTTCTGTGCAATAAAGTTTTTTTATTGCAATAATTTCAATGCTTCTTCTACATTGTCTACAGGCAGTTTGCAATTATAATTACTGCAGACAAAGATCATTGTTTTACCATTGGCCGCATCTCTGCCTTTTAACAGAGGGAGTTCACTGTCAGACAAATTAGCCGCTGCAAAAAGTACATTAGGGATATAGTTTTTTTGTAATTCGAGGGCCATTTCTTTATGATTTTCACCCACAAGGGCAATTTCTTTTACAGGATAAACCTGAAAAAAGATTGTATCTGCCCACTTTGCAAAAGACTGAGGATATTTTCTGATGCTTTCCTTCATTGGTAAAAGTGATTTCAATGCCTGTCCCAAATAATCATTGACATTGAGCAGCGTACCCAAAACCTGAAGATTCTTTATCATAGTTGAATTACCGGATGGAACTGCATTGTCATATAAATCTTTTTTGCGGATGACAATATCTTTTTGTTTAGTACCGGTATAAAAAAAGAGATTTTCGTTTTTGTCCAAAAAGTCAGTTAACACTAAGTCAGTAAGTTGTTTGGCCTTGAAAAGCAAAGATTTCTTAAAGCTGATTTCATAGCAGGAGAGCAGTGCTTCTATGAGTAGTGCATAGTCATCCAGAAAACCATCAGTTTTTGCTTTCCCGTTTTTGTAATCATGGAAGATAGAGCCATCGGGTTTTGAAAATTTTTCCAAAAGAAAATCAATATTTCTTAAAGCAATATTTTTATAATTTGGATTTTCAAATGCCTGATATGCTTTACAGTAAGCGCTACACATCATAGCATTCCAAGAGAGCAGAATCTTGTCATCCAGTCCAGGCCTGATTCGATTTTCACGTTCATGCAACAGGGATTTTCGATTGTTTAACAATGTCGTTCTCAATTCTTCCTCTACCAATTGATGCTGTTTGGCAAATCCTGCAAAACTTTGAGGTCTGTGCAAAATATTACTGTGTTCCCAATTTCCCTCAGCTGTAACATCGTAGAATTTTGAGAATAAATCGGCATCAGTTCCCAATATGCTGTCAATTTCCGATTTGGACCAGACATAGAATTTTCCTTCAATACCTTCAGAATCAGCATCGAGTGCAGAATAGAAACCACCTTCCGGACTCAGCATCTCCCGTTCCACCCATGCTAGTGTTTCCACGACAGTTTCCTTATAAAGTGGTTTTCGAACAGCTTTGTAAGTATCACAAAGCAAAGAAACAAGCAGTGCATTATCGTAAAGCATTTTCTCAAAATGAGGCAACAGCCAAACTTTATCTACCGAATAGCGGGAAAAACCGCCGCCCAGCTGATCGTAAATGCCGCCATAAATCATCGCATCCAAGGAAAGCTGCAACTGCTCCATCGCAAGTATATTTCCGCTATGGTGGTAGTAATTGAGGCAAAAGCGTAGTGACATTGTAGAAGGAAATTTTGGGGCATATCCAAAACCGCCATCAACTTTGTCAAATCCGTCCTCGAGCGTAAAAAATATATGCTCCAGGTCAAATACATCAAAAGGTTTTCCTGTCGATTCAGGATCTGACATTTCTGAAACAAAGTAATTGTCAGATTCCTCTATATAGGCCATCAGTTTATCAGCCTGGGACATCACTTCAGTTCTGAGTGTTGTATAAGCATTACTAATATTTTTAAGTACCATCATCCAGGATGCGCGCCCATGCGATTGACGCGGTGGGAAATAAGTTCCACCATAAAATGGCCTCCCGTCGGGCAGAAGAAAACAGTTGAGCGGCCAACCGCCATGTCCTCCTGTTACCATCTGAATGGCTTCCATATAGATACTGTCCAAATCGGGCCGTTCTTCGCGATCGACTTTAATATTTACGAAATTTTCATTCATAAATGCCGCTACTTCTACATTCTCAAAGGATTCATGTTCCATTACATGGCACCAGTGACAGGTGGAATAGCCAATACTGACCAAAATAGGCTTATCTTCCAATCGGGCTTTTTCCAAGGCTTCATCGCACCAGGGAAACCAATCTACAGGATTGTTGGCATGCTGCAACAGGTAGGGGCTGCTTTCTTTTGCCAAACGATTATTGTTCTTTGTCATTTATAATATAATTCACCTATAGTATGTAAATAAAATCGTCCGTCTTTGGAATAAGGACGGACGTTATATAGTTGTGAAGCAGTTGGCTTATTCAGCGTATTTTTCAACAAAGGCTTCGATATCTTTATTTTTTCCGAAAAGTACCAGAATGTCATTTTTTTTGAGTTCAGTTTCAGGCGAAACTACACCCATAACACAGTGATCAACTGATTTTTTTCCGCCTAAAAGCGTTATTTCCCCTTCTCTTAGGATGGTTATAATATTCAGGCTGTAGGTTTTTCTGAAATTGCCGTTCATAATAGATTTTCCGACAAATTTTGAAGGTAGCGGTACTTCTGCAATTTCAAATTGTTTGTCAAGCAGCATTGTTTTGAATGCACCCTTGAGACAAAGCTGATTTGCCAATTCTTTGGCAAAAGAAGCTTCCGGATGAATGATTTTTTTTACACCCATTGTCTCCAATATTGTTTCATGAATTGGAGAGATAGCTCTGCCGATCACATTCCCTTTTGAATGTTTTTTCATCAATGCGGTTGACGTAATAGAGGCGCCGATATCCTCTCCGATACTAACAATAATATAGTCACAATCATTGAGCGGAAGTGCTGAAAGTGCCAATTCATCAGTTGTGTCCAAACAAATGGTGTATGTCAGTTTGTCTTTATAAAGATCAACCTTATGCATCCTAATATCAACCCCAATTACTTCAGCACCTTTTTCCATGAGTGCAACGCCTAGGCTCCCACCGAAATTACCAAGGCCTACAACAATAACTTTCATATGATGTTTCATAAAATCTGTTGTTAAAATATTGAAAAAGAAATGATAAGCGGTATAGATTTAGTTAATGAAAATATCCTCTTTCGGGTATTCGTATCTTGTATTTCTGGGCTTGGCAAATTGTCTGATAATCGCCATTAAGAAAGTCAAAAGACTCACACGTCCCAAGAACATAAGTACAATTAATACACATTGACTTGCATCACTCAATAAGGGAGTTAGGTTCATGCTCAATCCAACTGTACTGAAAGCGGAAAAACACTCGTAAGCAATTTTTAGTATGTCAATATTAGGATCAAGTATTGAAATAGTCAAAATTCCGATTCCAATGGCACTAAGAGATAAAATGATGATGACACTGGCCCTTTCTACCGCATTATCAGGTATCTGTCTTTTTCTGATTTCTATGTGGTTATTTCCCAGGATCTGATTTTTAAGGTTCATCATTGTCACGGCTAATGTTGTCGTTTTAATACCACCGCCGGTAGAGCCCGGAGATGCTCCGATCCACATCAGCAAAATACTGATAAGTACGGTAGGGGTTAGCATAAGCCCCATATCAATATTATTGAAACCGGCTGTTCTGGGTGTCACAGAATTAAAAAAAGCAACAGCTATTTTTCCACCTAAGGAAAGATCTTTCAGTGTGTTATTGTATTCAAGAATAAAAAATGCTGCCCAACCGATTAACAATAAAACAATCGTAGTACGTACAACGATAATGGTATTAATCCTAATTATTTTTAACGGAGCAATTGTAACTTCTTTTCGCAAAATATTTTTTTGCCAGAATTTTTTGCCGTAATATTTTGCATATGAAGTATAATTTAAACTGATATTGAAACCCAAGCCACCGAAAATAATAAGAAGGGCTATGATTGTGTGCATGAAATAATTTTCACGGATTTCCGGATCAAAAAGATTCCCGGAAAGTATTGAAAATCCGGCATTGCAAAAGGCTGAAATTGCATGAAAGATAGAAAAGAAAATCTTATCAACACTCAAAGGTGTATTGATAACAGAAATGTAAATCAGAATCGCACCAATTAATTCCACTATTAAAACAAAAAAAATAACTTTGATAAGCATTCGCTGTGTCTGACCAACTTTTTCACTGTTGATAAAATCCGCCATAACTATCTGATCTCTAAAAGTACTTCCACCTGAGAACAGCATCGCAAAGAGGTTGGAAAAGGTAAGAATTCCTAAGCCCCCCATTTGTATAAGAAACAGAATAACTACCTGACCAAAAACCGTAAAATCTTTATTGGTATCCAAAACAGCCAGACCGGTAACGGAAACAGCACTCACAGAAGTAAACAATGCATCCAGGAAACTGATGCCGCTTACCGTTGAACCGGGTAGTTTTAACATAAAAGCACCAAATAACATGAGTGCTGCAAAGCTCAATACAAAGGTAAGCGCGGGATGCAGGCCCGATCGAATTGATTGCGTCAGCTTTACAGAAATACCTATAAGTAACAGCAGTATCAGAAAACCTAATGTGACGCCATTTGTGACATAACTGCTTCCGAAGATTAATCGGTAGGCAAGATCTATGCTGACAAAAAAGCTTATTGTGGTAACAATGCCATTGAAAATCCGAACAGAACTTTGTTTTAGTGTCAATGCCTTTCTAATTCCAACATAAGTCAGTAGAGAAGCAAAAGATAACTCAATCAATTGAAATATCCATGCCGGAAATAGCTCAGTATGATTATTGCCCCCAAAATATACACCTAAGGTAATTATAGCTGCTGCTGTTGCCCAGAAAACATAATTATCTAAATTTTTACCCATAAGAGTGGGGATCGTAAATGTTAAAAAATAATTGACAGCCTAAAAAAAATATTTCTGTGATGTTTTAACTACATTTTTTGCAGCAGTAACTTCCCAATCTGAGGGTCTCCCATGATGGTTTTCAAGGCCTGATTACTGGAAGATACAAGATCCTGAGCCATAGAAAGACGTATGTCGTTTGGTATAAATTCAATTTTAATAAATTCCTTGATATTATTAAGTTGATCCTTGTTTGGTTTTATGTTATTCACCGTAAGGTAGTTGACCAAACGGGTACAAAGAGTTGCCAGAATATCTACACGAAGTGTCCCTTTTGTAACAATACTCTGCAGCTGATCTAAAACATTGGTTTTAAAGTTCTTGGAATTTATGATTTCCTCCGGTGTAATCAGTTTTGAAAGGTTGTTGTTAATAAAAGACATGAAAGATGCCACCGTATTGGAGTCGAGGCAGGAATCTGCGAGCATTTGCACCAAACCCAATTCTTTATCCAATTCCTTGATGCCGGCAATTGCTTCAAAAAATTGCACCAAAGTTCGAGGAGTTGTGCGTTCTCCGGTCACCATTTCAGGGTAAGTGAGCACAAAGTTGATACCGCGTTGATCGATACCGTTAAGCTCTGCCCAACGTGCCCATTCTTTTACGTCGAATTCCATGGTTATATGCATCATACGGGTCAGCATAGCATCATCCATAGGTGTTACGGAATAGTCTCCGCCATCCGGATTTGCAGTCAGGACAATCTGCCAACCTTTAGGCAATTTCCAGCTGATCAGTTCAAAGTTTTGCAAGAGCTGCATGATACCTCGAAGAATACGGTCATCGGCACGGTTTACGTCATCGATAAGCAGGATACCGGGACCTTCTTCTTTGGGCACCCAATCCGGTTCAGAAAAGATAGTTCTGCCTTCAGCGTTGATGCGGGGCATACCTACCAGGTCACCCATTTCCTCAAACTGAGCAGGGGCAATATAGGAGAATTTGAAATTTTTACTTTCTGCCAGCGCCTCCACAAGTTGCGTTTTTCCGATACCGTGTTTGCCCCAGATGCATACCGGAGTTTTGCGTCGGCCCAATGCTTCGGCTCTTTCATTGGTAACCAGAGCATGCTCCAAAAAGTTGGCTACTTCAGAAGCTGAAGTTTTTGTGCCGTAAAAAAGATAATTGTGTTTGTTTTTTTGGTTAGACATCTTATTGTTGTTGGGTTCAAGGTATCGCAAAAGGTTTACTTCTGCTCCATTTTATTTGTAAGGGCAATTATATCTTCGGCCAGCTTTTTCAACTTTTGGTTATTTTCTGAATTTGGATCAAGGCCCTTAGATTCTTTATCTTTATTTTCTGCAATTAATTTTTCAAGACGATCTTTTTCCTCTGATAATCTTTCTATTTCAGTACTGTGCTCATTTTTGGCAGCATCTGCCTTTTTTAGGCTTTTAATGGCTTCGTCCAGTTTGTCAAAAACCTCATTATATTTACCTCCCTGTATTTTAGTAGATTCATTTTTGAAGATGTCTACAACGCTTTTTCCGAAATCTTTACCTGTATTTAGGAGTTTGTTGCGCAGTTCAATATCTTTGGTATCGCCGAAGAATTGTACATAAATTACCCAGCCGATGAGTGAAAATATGACGAGCATTATAATGTTCTTGATCATAATTTTTTAATTTTTAAGCATCTGATTTTAAAAGAAAGTTTGGGGATTATGAAATTTAGTCTTTCGTTTCAGAATTGTTGTTTTTTATTGTTTCAATAATAAATCTAGGTCTTGCCTTAACTTCTTTGTAAATTTTACCGACGTATTCGCCTATAAGTCCAATACTGATGATCTGAATGCCGGCAAATACAAAAATGGGTATGACAGTTGAAGCCCAACCCTGAATGGTTTTACCGTAAAAAACAGGTATAACGGCTAAAACCGCCAAAAGCATGGACACAAAAAAGATAAAAACTCCCATGAGGAAAATCAGCCTCAGAGGGTAGGTGCTGAAGGAAGTGATGCCGTCCCAAGCAAAACTGATCATTTTTTTGAGCGGATACTTGGTCTCGCCGGCCATTCTTTCTTTACGGTCATAAATCACTTCAGTTGAAGCAAAGCCGATAAGCGGAAACATTCCACGGAGGAAGAGGTTTACCTCGCCAAAAAGGGCCAACTGATCTGCCACTACTCTGTCTATCAGACGGAAATCGGCATGATTGTAAATCGTTTTTACCTTCATTCGCTGCATGATGCGGTAAAAAAGCTGTGCAGTAATTTTTTTGAAAAAGGTATCGGTATTTCTTTTGTTGCGCACGCCGTAAACAACCTTGAAACCCTCGCGGTGCTTGTCAACCATTGTTTCAATAACTGCTATATCGTCCTGCAGGTCAGCATCTATCGAAATCATACAGTCACACTCCGTACGCATTGTCATCATACCGGCCATAAGCGCGTTCTGATGTCCGAAATTTGTTGCCAGTTTTATACCCTTTATTCTTTTTGGATTGGCATCAGCTGCTGATTCAATCAATTGCCAGGTACGGTCCCGACTGCCGTCGTTTACAAAACAGACAAAGCTATTATCGTTCACTTTTCCTTTCAAACATAAATCGTCAATCAGCCCAACCAAAGTAGGAAAGGTTATGGGAAACATCTCTTCCTCATTATAACAGGGTACAATTATGGCTAAGATGGGCAGATGCGTTTGGAAGTCGGACATGAAAAAAAGGGTTTAAGCTCATGCAAAGATAGTATTTTGATACTATTTTAATAAGTTTTTTGGAATAACAGAAAAAGACAGGCCAAAAAAAGTGCTATATTTCTTAAAGTGAGCATTTATATGTATATTGATTGAATGTAAAATAATTTACAGCATTTTCAAGTTATTTTTATTAATATAGAACAAGTTATGAAGAAGCTAAAAAGCATTTTAGGCCTTCTGCTGCTCATGCAGTTGCTGTTTTTATCGCAATCCTGCAAAAAGGACAAGACATTGGGTCTAATAGAAGGTACAGTTACAGACGCCCAGTCAGGATCTGCTCTTTCGGATGTTAGAATTATTGTTTTTGATGTAAATACTAATGCACCTGCAGGAATTACGGTTTTGACAAATGCCTCCGGTAAATACAGCATTGAAATTAGGGATGGCAATTACTACCTGAAATTGTACAAACAAGGTTATAATGGTATTCCTCCAGCTTCAATGTCAGCAATTCCCGTCGAGGTCATTGCCAAAGAAACAACGGTTTCCAATTACAGTATGACCGCTACCGGACAAATCAATGACGGTTTTATCAGTGGCAGAGTCACAGAAGGTTCCGAAGGAAGAGGCGGAGTACTGGTTGTAGCATCGTCAGGTCAAATTGGATTTTCCTCTGTGTCAGATGCCAATGGCAATTACTACATTTACAATATCCCAATTGGCACTTACTCTGTGAAGGGCTGGAAATCCGGTTATAACTCAGCAACACAAAGTGCAACTGTAAATGCAAATACAGAAACGTCCAATGTAAATCTGACAGTTACAGCTGGTGCAAGCGGTTCCGTGACGGGACAGATTACCTTTCTGGCCACCACCAATATTGAAGTGGATGTCGCATTGGTTCACCCTATTACAAAAGAGGTAATTCCGGGTCTTAATGGTATGACTTCTTCCTTTAATTACACAATTTCAAATGTGCCAAACGGTACTTTTATCGCAAGAGCTTCTTTTGAGAATGATGGAAAAGTAGTTGATCCTGACTGGTTGGTTAAAAACGGCGAACCTTTGGTAATGGTTGCATCGAACTCGCAGTCAGTAGATTTCAGCTGCACCGGAACGGTAACCTTAAACAGCCCGACAAACACGGTAGATACAAAACCGGTAATCAGTGCGGCAGCTGCCACATTTAGCTGGACAGCTTATCCAAGTGCAAGCGATTATGTAATTGAGGTGATGGATGTAAACGGCCGTTTAATTTGGGGCGGATTTGATTATAGCGGAGGCACTCCTATAAAGAATATTATTATTCCAAGCAGTCAGACCAGCATCCAATTCAACAGCGATGGAAATGCCCCCTACGCAATGTTACCCGGACATGTTTACCGTTGGAGAGTTTATGCCAGTAAAGATGCAGTGCAAAGCCCTACCGGTTGGAACCTGATTTCTGTCAGCGAAGACCTAAAAGGGCTGATCGAAATTCAGAATTAAGAACAGAACTTTAGTGATCAAAACAAAAATCATATATTTATGGCTTCAATCCTCAAAACTTGAAGCCATTTTTCATTCTAAATTTACTATCCATGAAATTCAATTTCCTGCTTTTGGCTTTCATTTCAATTGCAAATGCTCAATTCTAACATGAGATTCCTGATTACTACAATTCCAAACAGCTTCGTGGCAATGTTATGAAAGTGGAGGAATGGAATTATTATTCAACCGATCCCAAAAAGAAAGTTTCGGCCAAAAATCTGCTCAAAAAACCGGTTAATGGCAATGTATTTCATTTCGATAAGGAAAAGCGCGTTTTAAGAGTCGAGAATTTAAGCACTGATAAAGCTTTGCGCAGCTATGAAATCATAGAATACAAGGGAAATGAAATTGTTAAAACCGATCATGGTGTTGAAGCAGGTCAGGTGAATTCTAAAACAAACTTCCGCTCCGATGATAAAAAGAGATTGCTGGAAATTTTGGTTTATGCTCCGGTAGGAGACGATAACGAATTGGTACTCACTAAAGAGGTGAAAAATGAATACAATGATAAAGAGAATAAGTTTGTCAGCACCGAAACGGAATGAACCTATCAGGAAGGAGATTCTACCGTCATGACCAGAGTTTGTACACTGAATAAGAAAGGAATGGTTGAAACTTATACGCTCCGTTTGAGCAAAGAAACAGGTTATTCTGAAGTCAACTATAAAAAATACGACAGCAAAGATCAGTTGACTGAGAGTATTTTTATTGAATATTTTACGGATGCGGTCAGTGGTAAAAAGGATTCAAGTGTAACTTACAATCATAAGTTCAAATATGACGAAAAGGGAAATATTTTGAACGAATACAAGTCCTCCGGCGATGTTCAAAACGATTGTAATTTTATTTATGATGACAATAGTTTTCTAAAAACTTCACAGATTACAGATATCAAAGCTCAAACGCTAAAGCAGATTGTTATTGACATTGAATATAAATTCGATGAAAAAAATAATATCACTGAAATGACTTCCAAAAATGGCAAAGCGTTGGAAAAAGTAGTCAAAAGGAAACTTACATATTTTTAATTTGATTCAGATATAAAACATAAAAGCCCTGCACTGCAGGGCTTTTATGTTTATATACATTGCTTAATTACTGCTTAGCCGGTAATTTTTTTGTAGCGCTCATAAGCTGCGGCCAATTTTACATCATACTGATTCTGAGCATAGCCGGAACCATTATAGCTGTAAGCAAATTTTGCCCAATCTTTATTTGCGCCCTGTACATGTTTGAGGATATTTTTGCTTTTGCAGAATTCCATAACGGCTTTCAATGAAGACCCATTTGGAATATGCATGGCATCTACAAATGATTTTACGTCACCATAGCCCACTGTAGCGTGGTTGAATCCCATAATTTGGAATTCTCCCCATGATGCTGATTTGAGGGCACAGATCTCATCAATCTTTTTGGCTTTTTCCAAGCGGTCATATTCCTGGGCGCCACCCTGATACTTGGTTCTATCCCAGGAAGGGTAAAGGATGTCCTCATTTCCCGACAAAAAGTTCTGAGGATTTTTGCCTGCTTTCTGCAGCTGACTCCAAAAGACATGACCTTCAAAAAGAATTTTTGGACGACCGTCCGGCAAATAACCGTTTCCACCCGATTCAATCTGCTGTATTGCCAAAATTACGGCGGGTTCGATGCCATATTGTTGTGACATTGCCAATAACTGCCCCTGAATTCGGCCAATACCCAATAAGGAATTCCATGTTCCGCCGCCTGGGTCAATTTTACCGTCCGGATTAGCAGAGCCACGATATTTAGTTTGAAAATCTTTGATAGCAGTAGTCAATGCCGCATCAGCATTGCCGTCTTCAGCCAATTTGTAGCCAAATTTATTAAGTAGCTGTTTTACGCGCAGTACATCTGCCGATTCGTTTTTGCCACCGTCACCAACTGATTGTTTTATTGCCGAATTTGGAGAAAGTGCTTCCTCAACTTCTGTACTTTGAGGATTTGTATTTTGAGTTGTATCAGTTGGCGTTTCCGTATTGGTATCAGGGTTTGTGCTGATTTCTCCATTCAGGGCCTTCCAGCTCTGACTGCCCGGCTCTATGAGTCCGCTGCTGTTGGCAGCGCCCAATTTGCTTTGTTGAAACGCTTTAATAGCTGCAATAGATTTTGCACCGCAATCGCCATCAACTTTTAGAGTAGCACCATTTTTATTGAGAAGTTCCTGAATCAGCATTACATCAGCTTTTTGGTTGGAGCCTCCCTGGCCGACAGAAGCAGTAAGTGTTTTGGAAGGAACAGGATTTTCAACAGGAGGGGATACTGCAGTTTCTCCATTCAGGGCCTTCCAACTCTGACTGCCCGGCTCTATGAGACCGCTGCTGTTGGCAGCGCCCAATTTGCTTTGTTGAAACGCTTTAATAGCTGCAATAGATTTTGCACCGCAATCACCATCAACTTTTAGAGTAGCACCATTTTTATTGAGAAGTTCCTGAATCAGCAGTACATCAGCTTTTTGGTTGGAACCTCCCTGACCGACAGAAGCAGTAAGTGTTTTGGAAGCCTGATCGCCACTGCTGTCAGTGTTGCCTGACTGTTGATCCTGCTGCTGTCCCTGACCTGCACCTCCGCCTGTGGGCACTTCCATTTCCAATTCTTTCCAGCGGTAGAAAGTATCGCTGCTTTTTACCACCCATTTTCCGCCGCTGAATTCCTGCAGTTTGCCGCCTTCAAATTTCCATTCCATCTTGCGTGGCCCGGTACTCCCTGCAGATTCATATATCGTGTAATATACAACCCCATTTTCTGTACGGACATCGCCAACAATGCGGATATGATTTACCTTTCCGGGTGCGTTTTTAAAATAAAGGGTATCACCGATCTGTACATTTGCAGGTTCCACTTTAGTGAATTTACTGCCTGTGAAGGTGCCGGAGCCTGTGTTATCAGGTTTGAAAGCATCATCGCTTTCGTATTCCATATCGCCATCTTTGTCAGCAACATGGTTTAAGGCCTGTGAAACAAAACCGGAACAATCAACGCCGATTTTATTGTCTTTCAGGTATTGACGTAATTTTAGCGGATCTTTATCGGTTATTTTTCCTTTATCAATCTGACCCTGCAGCCAGTCCTGCACTTCTTTTGGACTGCCCTTTCCTGCATTAACATTATTACCATCCCATTTACCCCCTGCATTTCCGTCATTCATGAAATAAGGCGTTTCCACTTCCACAGTAGCTCCTTCTACAACCACAGTAAATTTATCGAAAGCTGCGAAAAAGGCACCCAGTTTTTCTTTAACCTGTTCTTTGGTGATGCCCAGTTTGTTTTTGGGGTCTTCCGTTTTTTCTACTTTTGTTTCAACGTTAGGAACCGGTGTTGGAACAGGAACTGGATTTGGTAAGGGTGATGGAATTGGCGTTAGAACAGGTGCAACAGCATTTTCGTCATCGCCGTCAAAAAAATCTATTATTTTGTCAGCGGCATTTTCCAAAAATTCTTTGGCGCCGTCTATAATTTTTTCCAAAAAGTTTTTTGGCTCAATTCCTTTTGCCTTTTCAATTTGAGCGATACGGGCTTTAATCGCTGCGATTTCTGTTTTGCGGCGATCAATTTCTGTTTTTTCGGCAGCGGATAGGACTCCATCATTGTCGATAGCCCATTTACTGTATATTGCCAATTCTTTTTCCCATTTAAAGCAGGCTTCCTTTAGTTTGGCGAGTTGTTCAGCGAGTTTTTCGTTAGACATAATGAGGTGTTTTTATATCAAAAAATTAAAAAAAGAGAAAAGAGATCATTTAAGTTCGTCTTTTCTCTTTATATTTTCTTGGAGCAGTTTTTATAAAAAAGATAAAATTACATTTTTAACTGTTCTTTTATCTTTAACATTTGTTCGTCCATTGTGGTCAAACGTTCTGTCATTTTATTTTTGAAGTCTTTCTGCTCTTCTGTCAATGTTGCTTCAGCTTCAGCTGCGCCACTTTCATCATCATCGTCTTCGTCTTCTTCAGTTTCTGCCTCTTCAGCAGGAAGTGCCACATCTTCAACAACTACATCTGCAGCATTGTCTTCCTCAAGTTCTCCGCCTGCGCCTACTTCAATACTAAAAGGAGTGCCTTTAAGGGCAAATTTCTCCAATTGTTTGATCATGAGGTTTTTCTTGGCTGCGCCTTTTTCAGGCAATAAGACCAATGAATAGGTTCCGTCAGCATTTTTCTTAACATAACAATCACCGATACAGGTGTTTTTCTTGTCATCTTTGATTTGCTCTTTAGCCATTTTTACCCAACCTGAAGTATGATCTCCCGGTAAAATCAAACCCATTTTCTTGCCCTTCATGTCCGAAAACTCAAAATTGGTTTTCACAATGAAACGGGTAGCTGTTTCAGCACTGTTGTGCTCGCCGATCATTTTTTTGAGGGAAGGTTTCAGCGATTTGCGATAAATTTTAAAACCCAGCGTTTTATCTGCTATTTCCTCCGGTAAAAGCTTTTTGATTTTCATAATTCAATATGTTTTTTAATTAGTTTAATTTGAACGGGGCAATTTAAAAACTTTTTTTGAAATAAACAAGTACCTTTTTCATTTTGTATGCTAATTACTGAATTCAACAGTATTTATATCAGTTTACTTTTGAATTTGCTGAGAAAATATTGAGGGTAAACATTGTGGGCCAGCTTTGTGTCTTCTCCGGTACCGCCTTTAGATAGCGCGGTCTTAATCCCATCCTGTCTTGCATGCATACATAAGTATTTTGGATCTCCGGGTTTTTTAGCTGACCAATCCCATGCAGCAGAAGCACCATTTGCAGAGAAAATAGCTTTTGCATCGATTTTTGAAAGATCGCCATAATAGGTTGTCGGGTCGATAAGACCAACTGCTTTTGTAGCATTGCCATACTCTCGAAAAGCAGCCTGACCACCTAAAGAATAGCCGCAAATGGAGATAGTGGAGGCGCTGATTCCTTTTGCATTGAGTTCAGCCTGCCAAAGTGCTTGAGCTGCAGAATATTTGCCTGCAGGGCCGGAAAAAATAACTATTGATTTCAGATAATAAATATCCGGTACCTGTCCCTGAAGAGAGGAGGCATTCTGGTTTAGGCCGGAAAATAGCATCATCAGAGGGTATGAGCCTTTGGCATTGGGAGGAATACTGAAAATGTATTCTCCTTTTTTGATGATAGTATTGCCCAATTTACCGCTGCTGCCTAGTCCCGAGTTGATTTCTTCAGACCCTGCAACTGTCTTGTCAGGCTTGGCCAATAATGCCTTGAAAGTAGAGCTGTCCGGTTCAACCAGTCCGCTCAGCACAATTTTTTTCTGTTCTTGGAAATTTTCAATTGCTTTAATAGTTTTGTTTCCGCAATCTCCATCAACACCAATAGCTGCCCCATGTCGATTCAACAGTGACTGTACCAGCATAACATCGGTTTTATTGTTTGTCCCAGCTTTTCCTACTGTTCCGCTTAGTTTGTAGAGATCTGTAGGCAATTCTTCAGCCTTGCTCGAAGTTTCAGTTTTTTCTTCAGCAGTTTCAGCTTTTGGGGTTTCCGTTTTTGGCATTTCTTTTACTGGTTCCTGTTTTGGTTGGGGATTTCCGGAACTGAGCTTATCCCAAGTTTTACCGCCGGGATCAATTTTACCGTCAGGATTTGCCATTCCCACAACTTCTTTTTGGAATTTTTCAATAGCAGAGATGGATTTAGGACCACAATCTCCATCAACAGTAAGTGAGGCTCCTTTTTTATTCAAAAGTTCCTGTACCAGCAGTACATCTGCTTTTTTGTTTTTACCGCCCTTACCTACAGAGGCGCTAAGTGTAGTGGAGGCAACTGTAGTTTCAGTTGTTCCGGTATTGGTTTGCTGCTGATCCTGCTGCTGTCCCTGACCGGAACCTCCACCTGTTGGAACTTCCATATCCAATTCTTTCCAGCGGTAAAAAGTATCGCTTGTTTTTACTGTCCAGGTTTTGCCATTGAATTCCTGAAGTTTGCCGCCTTCAAATTTCCATTCCATTTTTCGGGGACCGGTACTTCCTGCCGATTCAAAAATAGTGTAATAAACCACCCCGTTTTCTGTACGGACATCGCCCACGATACGGATATGATTTACCTTGCCGGGTGCATTTTTAAAATAAAGCGTATCGCCGATTGCGACATTGGCCGGTTCTATTTTTTTAAATTCTTTACCGCTCGGGCCAAAAGATCCGGAACCTCTGCCGTCCGGAGTGAACACATCATCTGCGCCGTATTCCATATCGCCTTCTTTGTCGGCAACATGATTGAGTGCCTGAGAGACAAATCCCGAGCAGTCCACGCCTATTTTATTGTCCTTCAGATACTGACGAAGTTTGGCCGGATCTTTTGAAGCCACTTTTCCTTTGTCAATTCTATCCTGAAGCCATTTCTGTACTTCTTTTGGGCTGCCTTTTCCAGCATTTACATTGTTGCCGTCCCAATTTCCGCCGGCAGTGCCGTCATTCATAAAATAGGGAGTTTCCACTTCTACAGTTGTGCCCCCCACTACGACCGTAAATTTGTCGAAAGCGGCAAAATAATTGGAAAGTTTATCCTTTACCTGTTCTTTTGTGATGCCCAATTTGTTTTTGGGTGCCTCTTCTTTTTGCAGACCCTTAGCCTGTTCTATCTGAGCTATGCGGGCCTTAATGGCAATAATATCCGTCAGTCTGCGGGTAATTTCAATAGTTTCACCAATAGAAATGACGCCATCATTTTCGAGTGCCCATTTTTTGTAGGTTTCCAGCTCTTTTTCCCATTTTGTACAGGCTTCTTTGAGTTTGCCGAGCTGCTCGGCGAGTTTTTCGTTTGACATAGGTATTAGTTCTAAAAGATTATAAATATCAAAGGTTTATTGTTAAAAATAATGCCTCAAAGCCATAAATATTTTAATGCAGGTGTTAAACTTTGCGTTTTCCAAACTGTTCACAGTTTAAATTAATGCTATAATTTTGAAATCATAGCAAACCCTATTTTGGGGTTTATTATTGTTTATCGAAACAGCTCATCCATTTCTTTAGGACATTCGACTGTCTTGAATTTATCAGGATCAGGCTCCGTGGCAGTAGTAATTTTATCAAACTCAGTTTTCAGTTCTGAAAGACTTTTACCCTTGATAGGGCCATACCCAAGGCAGGTTTCGTTCATGATAAATATTGAGGCTTCCTGTAACTGATCATTATTATAAATCAGCCTGAGCATATAGGTAGCTGGTGTTGAGAGTGTATAATAAGCAACCCCATTCAGTTTTCCTTCTTTAAAGTTTGCTACGCTGCTGCGGCCAAATCCCATTGCTTTCATTTGAACTGATGCCTTCCCGTCCAAAATCACCTTGTGTTCTTTTTCAAAGTATTCATATCCGGACTTAACTTCAATTTTCATTCCGTCTGCTGTTCCAGATTTAACATCCTTGTCTTGTGCAAAAAAATAATGCTGCTGAAGCAAAGGAGCTACTTTGCCATCAATTATACTGTTTTTATGGATTTTAGACGCATCCTCTGTTTTTAATTGTTTCTTTTCATTTGCCGATTTGCAGGATATTGCAAATAATATAAATAACAGAAAGAGATATTTTGAACGAATCATAATTATTGATTTTGGTACAGAATGTTTCGTTTTTTAATGAAAATACTCAAAAAACAATTGGTTTTCTGTAAATGATTTTTTGTAAATGGTTAAAATTTTACAGAGTTTTGTTCTTTAGCAGATTAAAATAAGTTTTAAAACATTGTTGTATGAATCAAAAGTTATTATTTAAATTTAGGAAACAATTTAGCACCTTTCAAATATGGCATAGGATCAACCGAAGTATTGTTAATTCGCACTTCAAAGTGTAGATGAGTAGCAGTTGATAAACCCGTGCTTCCTTCTTTTCCGATTACAGTTCCCTTAGCAACGCTAGTGCCTGCAGCAATACGAGCTTTTATCGATAAAATATCGCTTAATCAACGAGTAATTTCAATAGTTTCACCAATAGAAATGACGCCATCATTTTCGGAGGCCCATTTTTTATAGGTTTCCAGCTCTTTTTCCCATTTTGTACAGGCTTCTTTGAGTTTGCTCAGCTGTTCGGCGAGTTTATCATTTGACATAGGTATTAGTTAATTAGGTTGATTTTTGACGGGCCAATTTATGGATATTTTTTGGAATAAACAAGGCTTTTTTAAATAAACCTTTAAGAATGTCAATAGAAAACCGGAATAAACCTTATGCAATGTCGAGATTCGATAGCTGCTATTTGAGGAATAAAGAATATTATTCAGGATCCATACTCCAATTATATTTTGTATTATTAAAAGGATATATTTTTTGTTTCCTTGCTTCCTTCAATCATAACAGTTCTATTTTAATTAACCATTTTTTGTAAAGTTTTTTTATTTTTCGACATCTTTCAGCCTTGGGTTATTGGGTTAAAGTTGTAATTTTTACGGTATTTCCTTTTGTCTTTAGGATGTTCACAATAATTAAAATCGTAATCATTCAAGTATCTTTTTTGGCCGGATTTAATATAGATATTATAGATATTAAATGACTTATTTCTCTTTGCTCTGAATAGTACGTCATAAATATAGGAATGAACACAAAACAGTTCATTCCTTTGTGCTGCAAAATCTCTTACATACCTACAATCTAATGAAGAACAGGGATAAATATCACTGTCATCGTATGGATAGCCATAAAGCAAGGTACTGCCGCCTTTTGAAATTGCATTATTAAGCAATGTTTTTATAAGTAAGATGGTATCGTTTTTTAAGATTTCACAGCTAAAGAAATGACTTCAAATTTAAAATGCCCATCTTTTAATATGCAGGAATCCTTTTCCTGGTTAAAACTTAGCTGACTCAAAAGATCTTGAGATAGTAGCAAAAATATAAAAGAAGCTCTTTTATTAATAAGTTTTTACTTGTCATTTTTTTGCTTTTTATTAGATTCTTTTACCAATTTATAAACTTCATCTTCAGTTAAATTTATTTTTTGCTCTTCA
>CAINVS010000543.1 GCA_903854205.1 uncultured Bacteroidota bacterium
CCGCGGCAGCGTTATGCGATTTGAACTTGTTTCAACCCTTGATTGGCATTTATAAGATATTGATATTGAAAAAAGAGCCATCACAATAACATGAAGGCTCTAACATAAAATATATTTTAAGATAATATGTACATTATTCTAAAGCAAAATCTATTTCTGCGGTTTCTACCATTTCTTTACTGCCATAATCCAATACCAGCAATGCATTGTAGCTGCCGGATGGCAGGGCAGGAAGAACAACTTTAAATTCTCGTTCTGCACCGGGAAGAAGTGTTGCTTGCGCTGCGGGTATTTTTAAGACTTTTCCTGTTGCCATATTCATCACTTCAAAATAATAGGTACAGAATCCAATGCCTTCCCCTTTGTTTTTAGCTTTGAGTGTAAAGTTCTTTTTATCAGGAGTGATGCTGTAACCGGTCAATGAGACTTCAGAAGTAGCAAGACCGGGTGGGTTCTGATAGACAAAAATTCCAAATCCGATCGTAGGAATTATACCAAGACCTACTGCACCTTCTTTTTGAGTTACATCGAGCTGCTGTCGTTCTTTTACTTCTTCAACAATAATCATACTCCAGGCAGCATGATTATTTTCAGCTCCTGTTGGGATATCAATGAGTACGTTAACAATCTTTTTTTCACCGGGTTTTAGGGTAAAAACAGCCGGGGTTATAAATGACCATTTGGTAAGGCCATACTTGTAATTTTCTTCTGTTTTTGAATCAGCCGCAGCTCTATTTATATCCTCAGCATTGTAATCTAGAGAACGGACTTCAAAGGTTCTTTCAAAATCTGTATCATTTAAAACTGTTATTTTTTTAGATTGAGAGCTACCGGGTTTAATGTTGAAACGCATTGAGGCCGGTGAAACGGAAACCCCTTTCGGAACACTATCCTTTGCGGCTTTAATATCGGGATCGGGTTCATTTTGTGCTTGAACTCTGCCGAAACTGAATGCAAATATGACTGCAACTAGTAAAAGATTGGTTAATGATTGATTGTATTTCATATTAGTCATTTTTGGATTGCGGCTGAACAGCCTTTGTAATTTTAATTATGTACATGTCAAAGTATAATGTTTCATCCTGTAAAATCAGTGGTGGCACCCCTCTTTTGCCATAGCCCAATTCTGATGGAATTTTGATCGAGAACTGATCTAATTCTTTTCTGCCTATAAGGCCCAATTCCCATCCTTTAATTACAGTGCCGGTACCCAATTTAACTTCAAAGGGTTTTCCTCTGTCGAAAGAACTGTCAAAAACTTTTCGGTTACCCAAAGAGTCAAGGGTGTATCCTGTGTAATGTATATAGGCTATATCTGATGAATCCAGGGCTTCTCCTATGCCTTCTTTAACTATACTGATTGACAACCCATTTCCAATGTCCATCGGTGTAATACTATCCGTATTTAAAAATGAAGGAGGTAAAACTTCAATTACTTCAAATTCAAAAAAAACAGAAACATTTTCAGGAATCAGCTTTTTCAATTCAGATCTAGCCATTTCGGGGTCTATTACCATTTTCACTTTATCTCCTTTCCCGCATTGCTGCAGTACATAATACCAAGCCGGGTTCTCAAGAGCTCTATCTAACCGTAGAGTTTGAAGCTGCTGTTTTTCAAAGGAGGATTCAAAAATATAAGGTACAGAATTGGGGGTTAGATAATATCCGGTTAAGTTTAGCTTTACAATGTCGTTCAATTGAGCATTTTTCTCAGATTTTTTTTCAATAAAACCATAAGAAAATCCTTTTTTGTTAATCATTTCAGGTTTCACATCAAAAAAAGGACTAATCTGTTTTTCGATAAAAATATCAAAACCGATTGTAGAATTTGGGGGTATAAGCTGATTTGTTTTTTGTCCATAACCCAAATTTGGAGGAATTATTAACGTGATACTATCACCTTGCTGCGATAACAGAATTCCTTCATCTAATCCGGGGATAAATTTTTTCACCCCACATTGAATCATGCTTCCTGATTTCTTTTTTCTGGAAGCGTCGAACTCCGTTCTCTTGCCATTTTCGCCAATTGTATAACCTGTATAATGAATAATTACAAAATTACCCGCTACTATTGTCTCATTACTTCTTTTTTTATTGTGTATTAAATATTTTA
>CAINVS010000544.1 GCA_903854205.1 uncultured Bacteroidota bacterium
ACATGAAAATTAAAACCCTATTATTGTTTTTATTTTTCATTCTTGGTATAAAACAAACTGCATTGGCAGACTCTCCGCTTACTTCAACTGCCATCAGCGAAGCCTACGCTACTGATAAGATGGTTCTTTTGGCCGGTAAAACAAAAGGCCTGATTACAATTGAACTAATGAAATTTTTAAATAGCAAATCAAGTCCGATAGCTGTAAAAATTGCTGTAATAAATAAAATCGGATGGAGTTTTGAGGGACAGAACAATGCAGGCTTATTTTGGGAATACCTCCAAAAAAATAACAAATACAAAGACGAAACAGATTTTATTAAAAAAGCTGATGCTAATTTGTTGATTTGTTTTGCCTATATGAAAGCATTGGACAATTATTTTGATGTAAGTGAAGCTTTGGAATTAGCAAAAAAAGCAGTTGAGAAAGACAAGAAAAAAAGCTATACCATCAATATTGTTGCAGCGCTTATCAGAGCTCAAAAAGCTATGGATACTGATTGGTGTGAGGCTTACAAAAACACCGACAAAGTACGCAATAAAAAGAGTTTGGTCAAAGACTTAAATGAAAATGCAATTTTCATCATATTTGAATACATGGATCTTTACAAGGATTACTGCAATTAGGTTTTATCTATCATATAATTATTAGAACGCCCTTTGGGGCGTTTTTCTTTAGTTCCGATTATCTTGACTGCATTTAGCATAATATTTTATGGCAATATCTATATTGCTCTTTGCGCTTTGTCGCTTAGCCTTCAGTCAGCTTTATTTCTGGATGGCCTTATTAACTATTTTCTATTGGCAGAAATATTCTTCGCAACATTATCTGTTTATAGTATTCATCGACTTATAGGCCTAAAAAAAATTAAAAAAAATGGGTTGAATGAACGTTTTATCATTATTCAAAAACAACAGAAACTGTTGCTTTGTTTTTCAATATTTGCCGCTGCTGCCGCCTTGCTTTTTTTCTTTTACCTCAATTTTAATACCCGACTGGCACTGATCCTGTCAGCCTTGCCCTCATTAGGGTATATCATGCCCTTGCTTGGCAATAAAAGACTCAGAGATATTCCATATTTAAAAATTTTCCTGATAGCTGCTGTTTGGTCATTTGTGACTGTTTTTTTGCCCTGGTTGGAATCGGGCAGAGCTATTTCGGGTTTGTTGTTTTTACTCATTTTGGAGAGGGCGACTTTTGTTTTTGCGATTACAATACCCTTTGATATCCGTGATATGGAAATTGAAAAAAACTTGGGTGTAAATACAATTCCATCTGCAATTGGAATTAAAAAAAGTTTGATTTTATCTGTCTCAATTCTTACAGTTTGGGCTATTTCAGTCTTTTTGATCTATCCTTATATATTCGCGCTGACAATGATGGTAGTTTTTGTCATCAGTATTTTTTTGGTTTTGGGAACAGCTCAACAAAGGCCTGATTATTATTATACTGCTTTTTTGGATGGGACACTTTTATTGTACGGTGTATTGGGTTCTCTGTCAATTATTTTTGGTAATTTATAAAGGTTTCATGTTCTGTTAAAATCCTGAATGAAGCCGTAGGTCTTGCTGTTGGTATTGAAAACAGGACAATTCAAAAAAAGACTGCCGGCTTTAGCAGACAGTCTTTACTTATATAACCAATAAAAAACTTGAATCCTTTTTGTTTGTCCGAAACATAGCTTTGTCGGGATAAATCGTTAAATCTATTATCCGCAATCGGCGCTTTTCCGTTATTTTATACTTCCGTTTCCAAATAAATTTAGCTTTGAAAAGAATAGCCGATATTCCCAAGGCTACACCACCCACAATAAGTGTTATTGGGCCCACCATTGGACTAGAAACGATCAGACCATAGATTGCATAGGCCGTCCAACTGATGCCAAAAGTGCCGATCATGGAGGCCAAACTCAAAGCAGCTGCTTTGACAGCTCTTTTTAGAAAAAAAAGTTTGGTAATTCTCGATACGGGTATTCGAATCTCATCAAAAATAATTTCCTGTTTCGCCGGATCTAAGTCACTAATTTTTAAATGATACCATTCCGGTTTGCCGTCGAGTTGAAACTGCAGTTCTTCCCCTATTTCAAATCTAAGCCTCCCACCAAATTTGTCGATATCCATTTGCAGAAGTTTCTGTGCAGCACAAATCGGCAAAACAGAAAGGAACAATATCATTGTGCGCAATAAAAGCTGCATATCACTAATTCTTTAGTTGTTAAACGCCGCTCAACGCAATTTGGTTTGACAGGAATTGATTTTTGTTTCGGGAAAATGATTTTTCAATTTTTCCAAAGAGTATTCCGGAAGAGTATTTTCCTGTAAATTAAGTATTTTAAGTATCTATAATGGTTTTGGGATCTCTGTCAATACAGAGGAATTCAAGGAACCCCTTTTTTAGATTCGGTATTCTTAGCAATTCTTTAAAATTAGCACGGATCGGATTTTTACTCAGATTAAGATTTTCCGACTTACAAGTTAAAGGAGTTTTGGCGCAAAAGTTTAATTGTTAATGCCAGACACCCAATTCATCAAGAAATTCTTGAAAGAAAGGGATTTAATGTGATGGGCTTTTCCCCGAAAAGGAAGTATATAATTATTAAGCCTCTTTTCCCATTTTG
>CAINVS010000545.1 GCA_903854205.1 uncultured Bacteroidota bacterium
CTATATTGAACGATATTGAATGTAGCGAAATGGTCATAGCCCTATATATTGTATTAGATTTGCAATGCTGATCCTAAAAACCTGGGTTGATTTCTTTACTTATCTTGCTCAGAATCCGCAAAGCATGCTCATGATTGCTGTTGTGGTATTGCTGATTCTCTTTTCCATTTCCAGGATGAATAATTTCATGGAGGAGAAAGGAGTTGATCGAGCAATACATATCACCCGTGCAGTAGTCAGTTCAGTCATGTACTTTGTAATTGTACCGGTTATACTTTTCATTTTTATTAATATTCTGGCCTTTTTGAATAATGTCCCGATGATTGATATAAGTTTTTTGGGCAAATGGATTGGATTGACGGCTTCTTCATACCTCTGGCTGCTTAACTGTGCTTTTCAGAATAAGGATGTAGTGGGGCAGGAGGAAGCCTATACAGTAAATTCTGCTATCAGAATCATTTGGATTATCATCCCAATTTTCATTATTTGGTTTCAGGTCAATAAGAAAATAGTCAACAGAATGCTGCTTATACCGGTTATTGCTTTGGTGGTCATTGTTTGTAGGCATAAAAAAGCAGAAGAAACCTTCATTACAAAAGATGTTGGTATCGAAACACTTCAGCAGATTCCGGTGTTTGGCTTCTTTTTTAAAGAGAATCAGTCCGAAGCTAATTCTGATGAAATGGTTTCCCCTTTACAGCGTAAGATCCTTTCCGGAGTATTGGTTATGTTGATTTTAGCGGGTTTGGGGATGGGAATGTTTACAACGCACAAACTTATAGGTCTATCTTTAGCAGCATTGGGTTTGTTGGGATTTGTTTTACTGACTCCAATAGGACCCTACAATTTTACGACGCCTAAAAATAAAGCACACCCCTACTATCACGATACCGATAGTCTTATACATCGTCTCGACAGTATTTATTATGAAGAAGGTCCGGAATCCATTAATGTATATCAACTTACAGTAGAAATTGATAATGCTTTCAAAGCGAAACACCACAAACTTAGCTTTCCCGATTCGCTGTGCGGTAAATATAAACAGTTTTTTTTCGACAGGTGCATAAATTATAAACCTAAAATGTCTGAATAGTTTTTTTGACTTAAACTGAAATACAATAAACATTTGTTTTTTATATTTGGCAACAGTCATTAAACTTTTATTAAGTTTTTGGCTATTCTAATATATCTTTGCAAAAAAACTGACAATTTATTTTACTAACATAAAAATACTATTTTAATCATGGGGAGGAAACCTGTTGATAAAGAAAGATTAGACGATCCCGAACTTAAAGCTTCCTGGATTAAAAACCTTGCACCCATCTATCTGAGAAATGGACTTACCCGTTTTACAATGGATGATATTGCTTCAAAATTGGGGATTAGCAAAGCAACGCTTTATAAATACTATGCTTCCCGCGAAGAAATTTTGGATGATGTAGTTCAAAAACGTATCGAAGAAATCGAGTCACTTGAAAATGACCTGACTGACGATAAAATAGCCTTTACAAAACGCTATTTCGATATTATTAAACAAGCATCCATCATGTTGGCTGAGATGTCAAATCAGTTTTTGGCAGATACCCGTCAGTTGTATCCCGAGCTTTGGGAAAAAATGCGTAATTTCCAGGATCGAGCACTTTTTGTTGCAGAAGAGTTCTATAAAAAAGGTATCGAAGCCGGAATAATGAACAATATCAATCCCAGACTGTTGGCTTTGACAGATAAAATGTTTATTCGATCAGTTGCCGATGAACGTTTCCTTGATGAGTACAATATTTCACTTCAGGAGGCTTTCGATGGTTTCTTTGAGATGAAAAGCCATGGCCTTTTTAAATAGGTTTACTTTTTAAGTTTAAACAGACTAACAGCCTGAAAAATATTAAGTCTAAAAATCTGAAAAATCTACCATAATGAGCGATACCAATTTTTACGAACTGACAGTCAAAGCTGTTGAACCTGCCACTGATGAAGCAGTCGTTCTGACTTTTGATATTCCTGCTAATTTAAAAGAAAAGTTTGAATACCAGCACGGGCAATACCTTACCCTTCGATTCATGCTCAATGGAAAGGAAGAGCGCCGTGCCTATTCGCTCTGCTCCAGTCCTCAAACTGACTCGGATATTAAAATTGGTGTCAAAAAAGTAAAAAATGGAAAGGTTTCTACCCATGTAAATACCAAAATTAAGGCAGGTGACAAGGTAGAAGTTATGCCACCGCATGGTTCTTTTACGGTCAGACTTGAGGCTGACAATAAGAAGGATTATTATCTTTTTGGCGGCGGAAGCGGCATCACGCCTTTGTTCTCTATTTTAAAATCTGTTGTGGAAAGCGAGCCTAAAAGTCGTGTTTTCCTCTATTATCAGAACAGAAGTGAGCATACGATCATGTTCGAAAAAGAATTGGCAGATTTGGAACAGCGCTACAAAGGTCAGCTGCATGTTCGCCATATTCTCGACGAGCCTAAAAGTGAGAAAAAAGGCGGCGTATTGGGACTTTTTGCCAAAAAAACTTTCAGCTGGCAGGGAGAATCAGGACGTATTGATGCTCAAAAAGCAACAAAATTTATCAATGACCACAGAACAGGTGACGGCCGTGCCGAGGAATTTTTCCTCTGCGGTCCCGAAGGCTTGATGAATGCGGTAGAATCTGCCCTAAAAAATAAAGCTGTTGATTCTAAATTCATTCACCGCGAAGCTTTTACTTCTCCTATTGATATGGGCGGAAGTTCATCCGGAGGAGCAACGGTGATTGCCACTATCAGCGGTAAAAAATATACAGCTGTCCTACAACCTAAAGAAACGGTGTTGGAAGCGCTGATCAGAGTCCATGCCGATCCTCCTTTTTCCTGTATGAGCGGTGCCTGTTCTACCTGCATGGCCAAAGTTACTTCCGGTGCCGTGAAAATGGAGCGCTGTCTGGCACTCGATGCATCAGAAGTGGCACAGGGTTATATTCTGACCTGCTCTTCGATTCCGACTACAGAGGTAGTAGAGATTACTTATGATGTTTAATCAATAGTATCAGGATGCAAGTATCAGGTATCAGGAACTGATCCTAAAGTCTTGATACCTGATTCATGATACTTGATACAAAATATTACATTAAATGAAAACTCCTCTTTTAGACTTAGCCTCTGCCCGTTCGGGCGATAAAAACGATATCTGCAACATTGGTGTTTTGGCCAAGGATGCAGAAGCTTATGCGTTTTTGAAACAGCATCTCAGTGCTGAAATGGTTAAGGAACATTTCAAAGGTCTAATAAAAGGAAAGGTCATCCGCTATGAATGGGATGCCTTGGAGGCATTGAATTTTGTCTGTTACGAAGCACTCGACGGCGGTGCTTCACGCTCTATGAGGGTAGATACCTTGGGCAAAAATTTTTCCAGCCATCTGCTCAGACTGGAATTTGACGAAGTTTAGCCATCAAACGCCCAAAATCTTAATCACCATTTCCCGCAATAATTCTCCGTTTTCAGTGGCCTCATTGAACTCATCGCCCACAAAGGGCAGTCCCACACCTTTTGATCGAAGATCATATTCTTTGAGCAGCATCAGAATTTTTTCCAACTGAATGTAGGAATAATTTTTGGTTGCATTGCGGTAATCCAAATAACGTTTGGACATAGATCCCGGCTTGCTTGGCCCATAAAGTTTCTGACCCAGCGCTTTGGCATAAGTCTCATCATATTTGTTTGCTAAAAAGGCACAAACATAAGCCTTGCTGAAAAATCCGTACAGAATGCCTGTCACCATTGGCAGCGGACCCGACTTTGGATTCGCCATATAATACTGAGCAATTTTATAACTTTTCACTGCATTGCGGTCTGCCAAAGCGGCCTGCAGCTCAAAAACATCGTAATCTTTGCTTGCTCCGATGTTCAGTTGAATAAGTTCTCTGCTGATGCTATTGCCCTTGGGCAATGAAATGAGCAGTTTTCCGAGTTCATTGGCTATTTTAGAGAGGTCATTCCCGAGATACTCTGCCAAAAGTTGCGCAGCATCCGGATCAATACGCACATTTTTATCTTTGAGATAATCCATGATCCAGTCGGGAATCTCATTTTCATAGAGCTTTTTCGATTCAAAAACGACAGCCTTTCCGGCTTTTTCGGCCTTGTCCAGTGTCTTGCCAAATTTTTTCCTTTTATCGAGCGTCTTGTGCTTATGTGCAAAAACAAGGACAGTGCTTTCCAATGGATTTTCCAAATATGGCTCGAGGTTATCGATTGTTTTCAGATCCTGTGCTTCTTTTATGATGACCACCTGCTTAGAAGCCATGACCGGGTAGCGCCTTGCAGCGTCCAATACATGTTTGAAATCGCTGTCTTTGCCATACATGATGGTCATATTGAAAGACTTTTCATCCTCCGTCAGGATATTATTTTCAATATATTTGGATACCTCATCAATATAATGATCCTCTTCTCCGTGCAGAAAATATACAGGAGCAGCATTGCCTTTTTTGAGGGAGTCTATGATTTGTTTGTATGTCATGTTGTAATATACTTGTCAAAAGGTTTCAATCCTCAAAAATCGCTATTTTTCCTTAAATTAAGGATGTACTTTAAGTATTTGTACAGATATTTTTTTAATAAATATAGCTGATTGCAGCCTTTTGAAATTTATCTGTTACGCATCAGTAATTCTGCTGCTTTTTCATTTTTGGGATTCAATATCAAAGACTTTTTTAAGCAGCAAGTCCTTCTTTTTTGCGGCCCAACTTCAGGATAGAAACAGTTGTATCATACTTTGTTTTTAGACTTATGAAATAAGTCAAATTTTCTCGATTTATTGCAAATGGTACTGACTTTTCCTAAAAAAATAGCCTCCAAAGAAAAGTATCAGTTTGAAATATTACCTTTGTTTTAAATATACATATAAACATATTATCATATAAATAATGTCAAGACTCATCAGTAAATTTTTCCTATGGATTTTTCGTTGGAAAATCAATCCGGTAATGCCAAAAGAAGTTCATGAACAATGTGTTATGATTTGTGCGCCACATACCTCCAATTGGGATTTTCCTTTGGCCATGTGGGTGATGTCGGCTTTGCATGTAAAGTTCAAATTTACTATCAAAAACGAATGGATGAAATCATCCTTCGCCTGGTTTTTCCGTTGGATGGGCGGTATCGGTATAGACCGCAAACCAAAAGTAGCCGGTGAAGAAAGAAAAAGTATGACAGATGCTATGGCCGAACTGTTTAAAACCAATAAAGAACTTTGCCTGATGGTGACTGCCGAAGGTTCCCGCAAGCTTTGTAAGCAGTGGAAAACCGGTTTTTACTATGTTGCACTCGCCGCCTCAGTGCCAATTGTACTCGCCTATCTGGATTATGAGAAAAAAGAAGCGGGAATCGGCAAAGTAATTTACCCTACAGGCGACATTGAAAAAGATATGCGCGAAATTATGGTTTTTTATAAAGACATAAAAGCTAAATTTCCTGCACAGTTTTCTTTGGACGATCGTTATCCTGTTTAATTTTATGTTTTACTCACTTAGATATCATTTACCATTTTAAGAAACATTAAACTATGAAAAACCTGTTTTTTGTATTAACACTTTCCATCGGTTTCGGTATTTTTGCAACAAGCTGCGGCGAAACCCAAAAACCTGCTGAGGAAGAAAAAAAGGAAGAAACAAAAGTAGAAGAGAAAAAAGAAGAACCTAAAGCACCTGATTTTAATGCTTTCTTCGACAAATTTAAAGCTGCAGTTAATAATAAAGACTACAGTATGATTGAATTCCCCCTTTTCTTAGGCGGTTTGGATAAAAAAGAACTGAAAGAAGCTGACCTTAAAGGTGCTGACTATCAGCAGATTTTCAAAGATATGAAAGAACTGACCGACCTGAAAATGGGCGCTTTGGACGAAAAAGAATTGGATGCTTACCTGAAAGAGCATTTTACCAAAAAGTTCGGTAATCTGAATGATATTCAAATGGTAAAAAGCGCTGGTCCTGAATATTTCTATGCTTATTTCAAACTGATGGGTACTGATTATAAACTCGTTGGGCTGCATTATGTACCGGGCGGGTATGTAATAATAAATAATGCGAATCAAGGGTTGAAATAAATTGAAAAGTATTGATTTTATTTAAAAAAACTAAAAATTACTAGCCGCAGGCAGCGTTTCAGAACGTCGGAAGCACCAGCATATTGAATTGGCCCTTTCGAGTATAGTACTAA
>CAINVS010000546.1 GCA_903854205.1 uncultured Bacteroidota bacterium
GGAGCCATTTTTCGCTCCAGAGGAGCGACCTGTTCTTAGTTTAAGATTTAAACAAAATTTTTAGCCCCGTAGGGGTGTCCTGTTAAAACAACGTATTTTTCGCATAAATACCACATTATTAAACCATTAAAATAATAAATAAAGCTGTCGATATAAAAAATACCTTTTTTAACCCTTGATTCGTATTAATAATCAATATGACAACTCATTTAATCCCAATTATTTCATTAGGAATATAAATAATCGATGGAATAATGTTTCTAACTGATTTGCCACACTTCCAACTAAACACCTTTCTAATACATTGCATTAGAGACTTAAGCCATTGATATTATAATATTTAACAATATTAGTTTTTTTATAATGTTTTAATGAAAACAATAATAAGAAAATTATTTGTTAAAATCATGAAATAATATCAAAAATAACAGAAGATTAAAATAGGGGCAACATGTTACTTTAAGCATCAAAAGAATGCATCTCAAATACATTAATAACTTCTTAATCCCTAAAACTATGAACCTGTCTGATATTAATAATAAAATTGGGATTTTAGCGGTCTGCTTTTCCCTGTTTGTTATTGGAAAAACAAATGCACAGGATTGGGCTCTTGAAAAGGACAATTCCGGCGTAAAAGTATATACCAGACTTATTAAAGGATGGGATCTTAAACAGTTTAAAGGCGTGGTAAACGTTAAATCCAATCTGAAAACAGTTGAAAAAACGCTCAGAAATGATGTAGGCCGTTGCCGTTGGATGTATAACACTTTCGATACAAAAGATGTCAAAAAAGTCTCTGATAATGAGATTTACTGTTACTCGCGTGTGGCTGCTCCATGGCCCGTTTCAGACAGAGATAATGTTACAAAATATACCTATAAAAAAGTCTCCGATTCTGAAATGTATGTCTATTTCACCAATGTTACTGGCGTAATAGCTGAAAAAAGTGGAATTGTCCGCATCAAAAAAATGGAAGGCTACTGGCATTTCAAAGAAACTTCCAGCCTAAACGTTCAGGTATCTCAGGTAGCTGTTGCAGAAGCAGGGGGGTCTATACCTGCATGGTTAGCAAATTCAGCAATAATTGATTCCCCATTTTACACGCTGCTTAATTTAAAAAAACATATCGAAGCCAACCCTTCTTTGCACGTAAAAAATTGATTGATTTTCATAAATAAATTATCAAACAAATATTATAACCTCAGGTATCTGAATTAGTTTTCGGGTACCTTTGTTTTTATTTTTGTCAGGAGCACTTTCTTAATTTGCTAGCTGCATTCACTTTTTTTCTTAGACTTTGGCTTGTTTATTGCTGCAATTTTTGCAAATTTGTACCCATGAGAACTATCATTCAATCAATACTTTGCTGTTGCCTGTTCACAGGGCTATCTTTTCAGGGTTATTCGCAATACGACGATGAAATTCAGGATTCGGTTATTTTGGAAAACAGGAATAAACCCGACCGTAGGATGCGTGAAATAAAACCGCTGAAATTGGATAATTTTTTCGTTGGTTCCGGAATCAGTCTTAACTTTTGGGGGCAGCAATTCCGTTTTGACCTGCTTCCCTATTTCGGATACAGGATTGGAAACTTTTTTGCACCTGCAGTGGGAATGAGTTATATCTATTTTAACGATTTCCCTACCCAGTCTTCTATGAATATTTATGGCCCAAAAGTTATGGCCAGAATCAGACCCTTTGCAAAGTTCCTTCCCTTGTCCGGAGTTTATCTCCATGGGGAATATGAATACCTTATAGTCGACGCAAAACAAAATAACAATAATTTACGTGCATATCAACCCAGAGAAAATGTGGGCATGGGCTATACCACCAATTTCGAAAAAGGTTTCGGCATGACTTACGAAATCCTTTTCGACCTTTACTGGCTGAGACATGGCTCTATTTTTTATCCGCTTACCTACAGAATTGGCGTTTATTATGGTTTTTAATCACAATAACAGCCTAAAATAATTATATGATAATTTCCAAAGCAATTATTTGTACGCTGCTCTGCACCATGGGTATGCTAAAGGCTGCAGGCTTGGAAGCACAGGGGTTCGAAGAATTCATTTATGAAAAAGATGGCCAAACAATGCCTTATCTGCTCATGAAGCCTTTGGATTATGACAGTACAAAAAGTTATCCCATGCTCCTTTTTATGCATGGCGCAGGCTCGAGGGGTCATGATAATAAAAACACAGCAACGCATATCGATTCGCTGCTGCTGGCCGACAGCAATCGGGTCATGTTTCCTGCTTTTATAATTGTTCCTCAGTGTGATTCGGGATACAGATGGGTAGAAACCGACTGGACTCTGCTCTCGCATACGCAGCCGACTGAGCCGTCCAAATACATGAATCTGCTCATCTCCTTATTGGATGATCTTGAAAACGAATACCCCTTCGACAAAAAAAGGGAGTACATCAGCGGTCTTTCTATGGGTGGCTTCGGTACCTGGGATTTAATAGCCCGTTTTCCAAACAAATTTGCAGCTGCAGCACCTGTCTGCGGCGGCGGAGATGTGAGAACCGCAGCCAAAATAGCACATATTCCTATTTGGGCATTTCATGGCGGAGATGACAAATTGGTCAAACCCTCCCGTTCCCGAGATATGGTGGAGGCACTGAAAAAAAATAATGGCCATATAAAATACTCAGAATACAAAGGTGTCGGACATGGCAGTTGGAAACCTGCTTATGCAGAACCTGATTTTCTGAAATGGATGTTTGCTCAAAAACTTAGGGATTAGAAGGAATAACTTAATATTTTAGTGTGTTATTTTATAAGCCATTCAACTCATCCCCTCTCGTCACAAATGACGAGACTCTTCAAATAGAAGGAGCTATACTTCGGCGAAGCCGAAAGACTCCGTAGGAGTCTGAAAAGCCCCTCTTTTTAGATGAGCTTTGCTCATTGTGAAGAGTGGGGTTTGGGATGAGTACCTTTTAAACTGTATAAAACTGACTAAAAGTTAGAATATAAATGCAAAAGCCTCAAAATAAATCATTTTAAGGCTTTTGTATTTGTATTACCGGAAACTATTTCTTAATCTCTATTTTCAATTTTTCCTTGGCTTTATAGCCCATCATCGATGCCGGAAAAGATTTGATGGCATCATTATAATTCACAATAGCATTGTTATATTCCGCCAATGCATCATTGTATTTTTTCCATTCGACACGGATGCGGTTTTCAGAGCCTTCCACCTGTACCTGAATGTCGCGAAGTGTCTGTGCATTGCCTTCCATATTCGACATCAGATCTATGAGCATTTTGGTAATATCATCCTGTTTTTGACGGTATTCATCTCTATTGGCAGGATTAAGATTCTGTCTCATTTTCTGCAGCTCATCCAGTTTGGTCTGATCATATTTTGAGGCTGCTTTTGCAATATTTATAATCTGAGGAATCAGCGATTCGCGGCGCTGATACACATTTTCTACCTGTCCCCAATTCTGTTCTACCTTTACCAACTGCTGCTCAATACTTTTTGCCCTGCTGCCCACGGAAGCTGAGGCTGAAAAAATAACGATCATAACAATGCCGATAAAAATAGCCGCGCCGATGCTAAGCATCATCAAAAAACCCTGTTTTTTCTTTTTGTGACCTTCTTCTGTATTACGAATTTCCTGCAAAAGCGCTATTGAGGCAGAATCAAGATGACTCATTTCATTTTTCAGTGTGCGGTCTGCAGCTGATTTAGCTTCATCTCTGTATTTAATATTTCCGCTTTGTTTATACAGCTCATGGTTGGCAACTGCCAATCCGTAGAGGCCCTCCTCATGATATGGATTGATAGCTACAGCCGATTTAAGTTCGGTCAGCGCATCCTGCCAATTTCTGTTTTGCAAATGCCCCTGACCGGTTTTCAGATGCTGTGCCATCATCTTCTGAGAAGCATTCCACTCACTTTCGGTCATCCCTATCGAATAAGCAATTTCCTTTAGTTCAATTAGACTCAGCGGTTTTTCAAATTGTACTTTTTGAACTTCGAGCATCTTAGTTACATAATCTTCTATGATTTTTGTCTCTCTGTCATCCATAATCGTATAGTCGGGTTAGGGTATTTATTTGTTTAATATAAATTTACAAATACCAACAAACTTACAATTTAACTTGGATTTATGCAATTCTACTCATTAAAAATAGCTTGCAGCAATAATAAAAAATGCCGCCACGCTGAACCTTACAGCAGTGACGGCAAAACCAAAACCAAACGCCTATATGAATCTTAACACGGATAAAAACCGATTATTTTCTAATACTTTTCCTTTTATGTTGATACAAAGATGCGGCAGTTTTTTGCTTTAAAAAATGAGCGCTGTCAATTTTTAAAATGACGCTCGTCAATTTTTTCGCGCGCACGTGTGCACAGATTTGACAACTTTTAAAAAGTTGTCAAATCTTGCGCATGCGCGAGCGCGCGAAAAACAGGCAACTGCCACACTAAATAAGTAAAAGTTAAATATTACTGTTAGCATTTTGTTATCATTGAAGAACTTATAATAATTAGTTCTATCTTTGTATCAATACAAAAATCTCCAATGCAAATAAAATCTCATATAGCGCTTTTTATGGCCATTATTCTGCTCATTTCCAATTTTGGAATGACCGGCTATGAACGTTATTGCGGTTGCACAGGAAAAGTTTCCAGCTCTATTATTATAGAAAATATTGGCAACTGCTGCCAACACAATTCTGAAGCAGCTTCTAAATCTAAAGTAAAAAGTTGTTGTGACAAAAACAGTACTGCTGAAAAGGGCAGCTGTAAATTTGAAAAAAGCAACTGCTGCGATACAAAAGTAAAATATACACATCTCGATGAAGATGCAGCCCCTATTCAGGCTGAAGTAAACTTCTCTACCCATCATGCAGTTATCGCATTGCCTTTTCCAGTTTACAAAAAAGTTGGAATTGCTGCTAAAGGTTTGGATAATGATTTTTATCTGAAACTTAATTTTAAACTTGGGGAATTTCCTCCTCCCTACTCCATTTCAGGTCGCCAACTCCTGCAGGGAATACAGCTCATGCGCTGTTAAAATCTATTGATAATACCATATTTTCAATATCGGTTTTTCTGATTTTGAGAACATTTCAGTTTGACAACTTTTAATTGTCGAATTTCGTATTATTATATTCTAATTGTGCATATTATGAAAAAGCTTCATCAATTATATACACTGCTTTTATGCAGTATGTTCAGCATTTCCCTTTCCGCTCAGGGTACTTTTTCCGGTTGGGTTGTTGATCACGAAGGTAATCCGCTTATAGGCGCCACGATTCAGTGGAAAGACAGTTTGACAGTAGGTACGGCAAGTGATGTTGACGGAAAATTTGAAGTTCCGCGTCTCGATACCGTTAACGGACATATTCTGCTTATCCGCCATGTAAGTTATGCTCAAGTTGAAGTAGAGATTTTTCCTTACGAAAACCACCTCAAACTGAAAGTAGAAGCAGATGCCATTATGGAAACTGCAGTGGAAGTGACAACAACCCGCCGCGATGCCTTCAATTCCACACTCAATCCGCTCAATATTGAAACACTCAGTGCCTGCGAACTGAAACGTGCCGCCTGCTGCAGTCTTGCCGAAAGTTTTGAAAACAACGGCACTGTAAACGTAAGCCACAGTGACGCCGTCACGGGTGCCCGGGAAATAGAAATGCTGGGACTTCGCGGAATCTACACACAAATGATGATTGAAAACAGGCCAACACTCAATCGATTGGGCCGTGCATACGGTTTGGAATATATTCCCGGTTCCTGGATTGAAAGTATTCAGGTTTCAAAAGGTGCAAGTACCGTCCGTAATGGCGTTCAGGGCATCACGGGTCAGATCAACACCGAACTCATCAAACCGCAGAAGGCTGATCCGTTTTATATTAATCTTTATGCCGGAAATATCGGTCGTTTTGAATTGAATACCAATCTGGCGCACAAATTCAACGACAAATGGGCAACAGGCTTGCTGCTCCATGGCAATTATTATCAGGGGGATATTGACCACAATCATGACTATTTTCTTGATGTTCCAAAGAAAAAACAGATCAATGGCTTATGGCGCCTCATTCATACGGCCGATGACCTGCACCTTGAATTCAATGTTCAGGGCCTGATGGATAATCGTTTTGGCGGTCAAACCGCAAAACTTTATGAGAATCATTTGCAACTTATGCCGACGCGCCTATATCAGATTGAGAACAATACCAAGCGTTTGGAAGTATTCGGAAAGGCGGGCTATATGGGATTTGACAATCCGCTGCAGAGTTTTGCCCTGGTCTGGGGAGTAACAGTCCATGATCAGAAAAGCCATTTTGGCGACAACATTTATGATGCCCTCCAAAAGAGTTTTTATACAAATCTTATTTTCCAAACTCCGCTCAGTGCCAATAAAGAACATAATTTCAATGCCGGAGTAAACTATCAGTTGGACAATTTTGACGAAAGTTTTACCGAACTGAATCTTGGCCGATTGGAACAGATGAGCAGCCTTTTCGGCGAATATGATTTTAACCATTTTATCAATAAAGACAAAGGGAGATCTTTCGGCCTAATCTTCGGCATGCGAGGTGATTGGTTACAGACCGGAACTTTTCAGAAAATTATTCCTTCTCCGCGTGCCAATATCAAATACAATTTTAATGACAATTTTGTCATCAGAGCCTCCGGCGGAAGGGGCATGAGAATGGCCAATTTGTTGATTGAAAACATCCGCTATATGCCCGGTTCACGCAGTTTTATTGTGGATGAAAAATTGCAGCCTGAAATTGCCTGGAATTATGGCATAAACATGTCCTACAACTTTCAGTTGGGCGCCCGTGACGGCAGTCTGAATATTGATGCCTACCGCACCGATTTCGAAAATCAGCTGATCAGCGATGTTGATATTGCTACCGATGAACTGCATTTTTACAATCTGGATGGCAAGTCCTTTGCCAATTCATTTTTGGTAACCTGGACACAGGATTTGGCAAAAGGGTTTGAAATCAGATTGGCTTACAAATTTAACGATGTCCGTTCCACAATGAACGATACTATCCGTTGGCAGACATTTTCACCGCAGCACCGCGGATTGGTAACCTTGCATTATGTCACACCAAACAAGGGTTGGCAATTCAATGCCAATGCGCAGTTCACAGGACCGCAGCGCCTACCGCTATTGAGCGGCAATACGTCTGATTTGCCCGATTACCGTCAGAAAGCAATGGCTCCTGCCTTTGTACTTTTCAATGCACAGGTGACCAAATATTTCAAAAACGGTTTTGAAGCCTATATCGGTGGGGAAAATTTGGGCAATTACACTCAAAAAGCACCGATCTTGGGCGCTGACAATCCTTTCGGAAGCAATGCAAATGCCCGTCCATTCGATGCCACAGCAGTTTTTGCGCCAATTATGGGTGTCATGGGCTATGCCGGCGTCCGTTATACTTTCAAGGGCAAAAACAAAGCAGGCCTTGTTATTGAAGACAAACATAATCATCCGAAGGATGCAGCAGAAATTGGCATCAGAACCTCGGCTCAATGCGGTATGTGCAAAACAACTATTGACGAAGGATTGGAAAAAGTTGATGGCGTTTATCATGCC
>CAINVS010000547.1 GCA_903854205.1 uncultured Bacteroidota bacterium
AAAATAAGGCAAAGTAAAATGTTAGCAAAAATCAAGGACAATCGGCCTGTTACAACTACACAAGCTCGGCAGTCACAGCTCAGGAGCTTTCCGAAATCAGGATTTATCCTAATCCTACCAATGGCTTGCTCACCTTGGATCTGGGTCAAATTTCAGAAGGTACTGTCATGCTGATTGATTTACAGGGAAGAGTTATTCGTTCTATCAATGTAAAGAGCTCAATAAGCAGCATCGACTTGTCCGATCTTCCGGCTGCAATGTATTTCCTGCGTATCAGCAGCCAGACTGAAACTCTAATACTGACATTGACCAAATCGTAGGACATTTTTTTAAAATAGAAAAACCCGAAATATTAAATTCAACATTTCGGGTTTTTTATGTTTACAGAGGCATTATTTTTTTAAAATACGCTGTATACCATTATAAAATGCTTTTTCCAGAACACTGTAATTTCCATCGGACTTAAAAAGCTCAAGCATCTCATTCAGCAATTCAACCGGACTATCATATCCCAAATTTTTATAACTTTCAGTAATTATTTGGATTGATTGGTAATCACTATTGTTCTTATAAGCAGTATGCAGTTCCTCGAAGTTGCTATTTTTAAACTTGGATTTAATATAATCCATTTCCACATTTGATTCGGAAACATCAGCATTGGCACAGTATATAAGGGTATATACTGTCAAATCTTCTTTACTCCAGTCTGTTGACATAACTTTTTAGTTTTGCTTTTATTAATTTAAACGAAGTTAACAGATTATCTTTTATTAACAATGAATTTAATCAGATTAACCAATTTGAATTTTAAGGCTATAAATTTTTTCGCACTCACTTTGGGTGTTGAATTTTCATTCCTAAATCATAGAACCCGCATTATAAGCTACAGAATACAATGTGATAATGTCCATTTATTTATGCCCGATAACTTTTGATATATTAAAAATTAACTTGAGGCTTCTACCTCACCGCATACACATTAATCAAATTGGTCTTTTCCAATGCTTTTTCCGTTTCGGTATTGATTTTTGTAAATCCTTTTTCTTTGAGCAGATTTATTGCAAAATCGAGTCGACCGTCAGTGTCATGAATTTCCACTACCACCTGCTGAATTTTGTCCCAATCGGAGGCTGCAATACTTTTAAGTGCCAGAATCTCGGCACCTTCACAGTCAATTTTCAATAGGTCAATTCTGGCGATATTGTTATCTGCAATTACTTTTGAGATAGGTATGAGTTTGCACTCAAATTTTTTGGCGCCGCTGCGCAGATAATTGGCAATCATGCGCACTGCAAAACGCGGCAGAAAACGGGCCCAACGGAAACCCTTGGGTGCGTCATTCAGACTGCCTTTCACGGCATTGACAAACATATCGGGATCCTTATTCCACATCTCGCCATGTGCAGTAGAAAGCGCCGGACTGTTAGGAAAATAGGTAAAAGTGGCAGATCCTTCTGTTTCAGAAACACCGTATGCCATAGGAAAAAAGCGGCCTTTCCCATATTTATCTGCATTGGCCTGCAATACTTCAAAAATATCGGGAATAGGTTCAAAAGCATATACTTTTACATTGGGGTAGCGCTGACAGGCTCTGACGCCAAAAATACCGATGTTTGCGCCAACATCCATGACGGTATCACCATCTTTGATAGCAACTCCATGCTGATAATATCCATCGACATGACTGTCCAATACAATTGCTTCTGTGCGGCTGAGGCAGTAAAGCTCAGTGCCGTCTTCCAATTTTCCTGTTTTTAGTGTTTTTGCCATTTTTTATATAATCGGTTTTTGTAATATTGTTATTTAAATTAAATGAATTTATGAATAATGTCACTACACAAATTGATGTAAAACTTGCGAAAATACCCTATTCCATTAAAATCTTAATTGTCATATTCTCTATATGTTTAGAATGAGTAAGACTCTCTTTTCATATTTCTTGTTTCCATTTTCTCCTCGTTGCGGTTGACTACAGAAGAAAGTATTTCAAACAATTAAGGTTTGAGAGTCTGAACCATTCCATCGAAAGCTAAATCACTATTATAATAATCAATCCTATTTCCAATATGGGCTGAACATTGGATTTTTTTGTTTAGACATGATTTAAATTCCTTTTTGTCTGACTTTTTTCTCCGGATCTCGTATGGTGTTTTTCCAAAAATTAACACCAGCCAAAGGCAATTTACAGTTGAAGCAAACTGCATTACTTCCTTTCTCCAATTTTATGAAAAGAAAAATTGTTATATGTCTTGCAGCATTTCCATGTCGGGTTTATTGCTTAATAATTTTATGAGTTTTAGCCTCATCTCCCAATTGCAACAGATACAATCCGCTTTCCAATCCTGAAAGACTTATGAAACTCTTATTCTGTACTTTTCCGCTCAAAACGAGCTGACCGCTTTTGTTGAAAATTCGGTAAACTGTCAATTCCTGAGGAGAGCTACTTTGTATATAAATCAGATTTGCTGTAGGATTTGGGTAAATTAGATACTCCGTATTGGTTGCAGCCTGAGTTTGAAGCGCCGTAAAATTTGGCGCGCCTACATAAATCATGATATAACTACTGTCGGAAAGTTTTACCACTGTTGGATCTCCTCCCTGAATATTGGTATTGATGTAACCGTTCCATGTGCCTCCATTTGCTGTACTGTTATACCAGATCATAGTACCGGAACCGTAAAAACGCAGTTCTGTGTTGTTTTCAACCATGAGGTTACCTGTCCAGTTATGAGCATTGTCTGATGGTATGACGGGCGCCGCACTAAAATTGAGCCCATCTGGTGATACATAATGATTTGCCCCATCCTGCGGAGCTCCATAAGGACTTGTATAATGCCAGGAATTATTGAAATAAATAACAGCAGGATCTATTACTTTTAGGTTCAGCACATCCACTCTGGGATTTGGTTCAAAGGTGTAATTGATGCCGTCTGCACTTACAGCAGAATAAGTATTGACTGTTGAATCAAGACCGCCCATTGGCATTCCGTCACTCGAAGAATAATATAAGCGCAAGCTGTCTGAATTCAAGAACTTTACCAAAGTTGGGTCAAAAGGCCGCTGGTATTGGGTTGGAAGCCCATTTATAACAATTGGCGTCGGTTCTGTCCAACTGATGCCATTGTCGTAGGAAAATTTCACTGCTACTTTGTCCCAACTTGAACTTGGGTTGGGCAGTCGAAACCATTGAAAAACACAGATGAGGGTATCACCTTTCCAGCTGATGGCACTCGGTACTCCGGAGGAGTCCTGAAAAACTGTCGAATTATTAAAAGTAATTCCATCACTTGAGCTCGCTATTACTAGCGGATTTTCCCAAGGGAATTGTGCCTGCAGTTGGGAGGCAGTCAGTATAAAAAGTAAAATTAGGTTTTTGAACATAGCTATTGGTTTTAGATTTCAGTTTAATTTAGATCTTCTTTTCTTTTTTAAAGTCTAGATATTTAAAAGTAATCTCCTTAAAATTAAAGATAAAATTTTTCATATTAAATTTAGTTAAAAACATCAATAAGCTAAAATTTCACTCGAATTTAAATATTAAAAAGACCGAGAAACAAATTAAGTCTCCCGGTCTTTGTTGTAAAAGTCATTAAGTAATTGAGCCTACTTTTTTAAAAAAGCTTTTATGAAGAAAACATTTAAGCTGTGTTTTTGCATCGTCAGCCTAAAAAATCCTTTCATTTAAAATACATCATTATTTATGATTGGTTACTTATCACTACTTTTCTGTTCGATTAGTTTTTAAAAAAATACATTCAATTTAGTTTACAACAACTTTTGCAATGTTGATTCTGCTACTCTCGAGATAAGTAATACGAAGGTTATAAGTACCTGAAGTCAATTCGGCGATTTCGAGTATCTGATTGTTTTGACCAACTGATGCGCTAATAATTTTTGATTTCACGACTCTTCCCAACACATCGAGCAGTTCAATTTTAATATCCTCTTCTTGTTCAATATTATAGCTAATATTTAATATGTTTTTGGCCGGATTTGGATACACATTGAAAACACCATCATCCACTTTGTTATCCAACACTTCAATTTTTGAAAATTCATCAGATCCGTCTATATTGACCAATTTCAGACGATAGTAGTTGCTTCCGTTAAATGGACTTGAATCATTAAATTGATAAGAGCTGGTTTCTGAACTATTGCCAACAGCTGTAACAGTACCGATTTGTTCGAAATTAACACCATCTATACTTCTTTCAACTTCAAAATAGGCTGCTTTATCCTCGCTGGCAGTTGCCCACTGCAGGTTATTGAAGTTTTTCTCTTTTTTAGCATTAAAATAGAGCCATTCTACCGGTAGGAAACTGGCCGGAATTAGTACTATCGCTCCAGTACCTCCTGAAAAACCGGTTATACCCCTAATTTCAGTATAATTAGTGCCGCTTGAGGTTGTGCCGTTTATTGTGGTTGACATCAATGCAAAGTTGGAGTTATCATCAAAACTAGGAGCAGTGTAAGTTACATTGTTGTTTTTAAACCAGAACCAACCGCTATTGCCAGGATTGTATTTGTAGCTATAAGCACAGCTTGGATTAGCTGCCATAAAAGCATTGGCAGCATCGATAACATCCTGACGCTCCTGCGTATTGAAGTAATATCTAACTTCATAAGTACCCGAAAGCGTTCCTGTATAGCTTACATTCCAGCTTCTTTGCATTTCGAATTGTGCTTCTCCGGGATTGTTACCTGAAGCGCAAAGTGCTGTGTTTCCGAGATCAGAAAAATAGTTTGCATTGTCTCGAATAAGCGCCGTTACTGTTCCTGCTGAAGAAAGATTACCTCTTACCGAAAGAATAATATCGTTGCCATTGTAGAAATGATTCCAGCCTGCATTGTCAGTACAATAATTAGTAGAGCTGATATTATTGGCAGCATAAACATAATCTCTCAAAGTAATTGAAGTGCTGGCATCTACAGTAGTGTTGCAGGTTCCCTGTCTTCTTGCATATACTACTGAACTTGAAGCAGGAACAAAACTAAAGCTATTGCCAAAACCAAGGAAAGTACCTGTGCCATTAGGGCCTGTGTACCAGGCAACCTGAGAACCTGTTCCTGCAGTTCCACCACTAGCAACGAGATTAACCGTTGTATTAGGGCAGATAAGACCGGCTCCGCTCAAGGTAGGTTCGGTGGATGCTGAATTTAAATTTACATTTACACTTGCACAAGTTGTTGTATTGCAAGAGGAAGTATAACGTACAAAATATGTAGTATTGGTTGTTGGTGATACAGTTATAGCGTTTCCTGTGCCTATTACCGCACTAGCGCATGTACCTTCAAACCATTGCACAGTTCCATTTGTGCCCGCAGATCCACCCTGTAGTGTAAGCGTAGTACTTTGTCCGGAACAAATCGTAGTGTTCCCATTGATTGAAGTAGGTGCAGTTGCAGGCGTGTGCAAAGGTGTTCCTGAAATGTTAAGTGTGTAATTTGTTTCCCAAGCCGGATCAATAAGAATTGGATAGTAATAAGTGCCCGCAGGAACATTATTCCAATAGAGTTTGATATTACCATCGGGGCATGAAGTAAAATCCCAAGTGGTTGCACCTGTAAATGTTCCTAACGTACAATCTGAAAATATATTTAAGTAGGCGTTGTTATGTACAGGTGTAGAGCCACAAAAATCTATAGCAATGTTCATTCCCCCACATGGTACTGTAAAGGCAACCCAGACATCTTTGTATGTTCCCAAATTTGGAGTAGAGCAAGAGCCTGTTCCCAAATGCGTTTGATTATTATTCGTGCCAAGATTGAGGATAGGTGCATTAGCACACAAATCATTGGAAGGAGCCAGACAAGGGTTTGTGCAAGTCAATGCAAGTGCAAAACCTTGGTTGGTTGAAAAACCATGAACCAAAATATAATAATTTTGTCCTACAACCGAAGTCCAGCTAAATGAAGCAGATACACCGGCGCAAGCAGGCCCATTATCATCAACTCCACCTATGCAATTAATCGCAGAACAGTTTGTGCCATTGAATACAGAAATTTTGCTATCCCAAACCGTTCCACAAAGTGAAGCTGTCATTACTTGTCCATTGCCTGGAATAACATACCAAACACCAGTCATTGTCTGAATTGTACCACAGGTTTGGTTTTCTCCGGTACCTGCATTGTTAGCTCCAACGGTCGTTCCGTTTAAGGTTTGACCGCAAGAGATAGGAGTAGCATTGCATACCAAATCATTAGCGGGTGCAGCAGAAGGACAAACCAAATTGAATGTTGTATTAAATGTTCCGTTTGTTTCAGGGTCAAGTAGTATATAATAGGTCGTGCCGGCAGTAAAATTCATTGGTGTTACTGCTGCATAAGTCCCCGTGAGAGAGATATCGTCAATACAGTTCCAACCTGTAACATTACAGCCGCCACTTGCCGGTTTCCAAAAGAAATCGACATAGCCACCAGTAATAGCACTTACATTTAATTGATAAGTTCCTGTTGTAGGTGCTGTAAATTGAAAAAGTCTTTCCTGACCGGGCGTTGCAAAACCGCAAGAAGTAACACTCCAACCAGCACCAGTGCCTGTCATTGCAGCTGTAGCAGATGTTCCGCAACCAGCAATAGTGGGGATTGTTGTACAAGGGTTGTATGTTGCAGCTGCACCTACACAACATACTCTTCTGGTATGACTTGTTATATTAGAATTACATGCAGATGATAAGTGTGTGTAAAATCGTACAGTTCCAGTAATTGTAGAAACCCACGTTATTCCAGCAGCCCCACCCACACCAAATGCAAACGCTGTTGTTCCAGTTGAGTTTGAAATAGTGATATAATGTGTTGTAACACTACTTCTAAAAGTATAGGTATTGCCAGCTACTACGTTTACAACAGAGTACTCGCCTGTAAATGCTGAGGTTGTTATATTTTGGATCGTACAAGTACCTGCACATGTGGGAGTAAATGCTGCTGTTGGCCATTGTCCATTGGGCGCAGCAAAACATTGTGCCACTGCGTTTTCAACTGTAAAAAGTTGTAGAAGCAATGCAAAAAGTATGTATATTTTTTTCATAATCTTTGAATTAGTGAGTTTTAGAATTAGTTTATTAAGATGAATTAAAGGTAATACTATAAAATAGCAATGAAAAAAAATCGGTATAGCATAAAGATGCTATTTTTAAAAATAAGCAAGATCTAAATGCTTGCTTCTGCGCTTTGCGTAAAAAATTAAAAAACAGTTCAAAATATTCTTATAATGATATGCTATTTAGCATCCTCTTAAGTTTATTTCTTTTCCGTACTAATAATTCTGAACTTTTTAATTTAGGTTCTATACCTATAAAGATAATACTATGACATTGCAATTAAAAAAAATTGGCATAGC
>CAINVS010000548.1 GCA_903854205.1 uncultured Bacteroidota bacterium
CAATGCTAATCTAATCGGTTAACGCTGCCACGGGCTTTTTTTACTTTTGTCTTGATCTCGTCAAAAATGACGAGAACAAAAAATCAAGTCGGAACCAATGCATTTTTGGGGCTAATGTTGAGGCGTTTGACTGAACGAATTTACAACACCCCAAAACCAGAATCGGCCAGACTGTCCTTCAGCCTGATATTGATAGCCCTTTTTTGAATTTTCAGGCATGGCACCCTTATCGAAAAGGCCGCTTCTATATGCTGGTGCTTCCGACATCTGAAAAGGTGCCTGCGGCTCGTAATTTTTAATTGATATTTGAAATAAAATCAATGCTTAAGAAATCATTTCAACCATTGGTTCGCATAATTAAGCTATGCCCAAAACACTTTTACAGCCCTTTCCACTTTGGGTAAAAATGCAGCGTAAAAAAGTCCGACATTATTCCAAGATGTTTCTAGAAAATCATTGTACCATCTTTTCAGAGAAATTTTAGGCGGATATTCTTTATTGATAATACGAACATAGAGGTGAGTGCCCCTCAAGCGTTTGTAGGCATTCAGCAATTGATTGCGAATCTGATTGAAGGTATCGGCAGCATCTTCTTTGCAATATTTCACCAGTGCCTGCTGTGTTTTCCTATCCATACGGCCACTCAACCTGAGTTTTGCGCCCATATTGTTGAGGGCGGCCTGAACAATGCGGATATTACCGTACTGCATCTGAATATGCATAGTAAGATTGGCTACAGACTGATCGGGAATTTTTGATCCGCCAATCTGATTCCAAATCCAATTGATAACAGCTTCTGCTTCTTTATAACTAAAATTTTTCATCTCTTCTATTGTAACATCTCTGCCATAACAGGCAGATACTGCACAAGCGCTGATATCGCGAAAAGTTCCGGCTAATACCCCTTTTCCTACCTGACAGCCACTCCAATTACTCGCATCGTCTGCCGTTGGACTTTCAACAGCAGTGTTGTGCTCAGAGGACAATTTTTGACGTAGCGGACTTTGCATGTACTGTTTAAATTCAGATTTGCTATCCGGATTTTCGAAAAAACGGCTGAGCATATCCAGGGCCGGATGAGCCTGAGCGGGTATTTGGGAAAGCATAGTGCAGACAAACAGGGTAAATTGTAATATATATTTGAGTCCCGTAGTCCTCGACTCTGTTCCTGAAACTGACATTAATAAAGCGATTAGTTAAAAAAATCAGGCATCATAGAAAGAGGTCTTTACCCTTTCTCACCTGAGGACTTTGCAAAAGTAGCTGATTTTTATATAAATTGCAAGCTTTTGCCAAAATACCGCAATACTCAGCCCAATACACCAATCATAACATTCTGAAAATCAGATAAATTAATCAAATGTTAAAAAGTTTGAATATTTTTTAGCCATGATATTGTTTGTATTCTTTCAGAAATAACTATCTTTGGCTTCTCAATTAAATATTCGGGGCGTAGCTCAGTTGGTTAGAGTATTACCTTGACATGGTAGGGGTCACTGGTTCGAATCCAGTCGTCTCGACGAATATTGTGAAACGCCCGTCTGACGGGCGTTTCGAGTTTTCGATAGACAGTAAAATAGATAAAGGGATATTTACAATCAACACCAAAGCTGATTCTCTAAAAGACAGAACCTGAATAATTCCTCTAATTAAAAAACCCAATCCATGAAAACACTATTCTTTTTACTGCTTTTCCCAATAGCAGTATTCGCTCAAACTGAAGAAGATATCTGCAATTGTGCAGATGTGATGCTGTCAATGATGCAGGAAGCAAAAGCAGCAAAAGGCGAGCCTGACAAAATGATGGCTATTCAGGAAAAATATAAACCTCAAATGGACATCTGCCAGAAATATGATGAGGGCAAAACAAAGGCTGAGATAACTAAATTGGAAGAAATCCTGAAATCCTGCCCTTCTTATCTGGAAGCTGAAAAAATAATGAAGGAAGGTTTAGGCGGCCCTGATTTAATAACTGAAATATGCGATTGTGCCGATATTATGCTGAACATGATGCAGGAAGCACAGGCAGCAAAAGGAGATGATCAGAAAATGTTGGATATTATGGAAAAATACAAATCCCCTGTAGATAAATGCAAAAAATTGGATGAAGGAAAGTCTGA
>CAINVS010000549.1 GCA_903854205.1 uncultured Bacteroidota bacterium
CATCATTATCAGGCTGTTACCGAAAAGTTAGAGTCAATCCCTGAGAAACCGCCCTGTACCGATCGGTATGCAGGGTGGTGTGAGAGGACGGCTGACGAAATAATCGTCAGCCTCCTACTCGATTGACTCAAAAAAACCGCCAATATAAGAATTAGTAATGAATTAAACAAGCATGATTTAAATAAAGTCATCATTAGTATTGTTTATTCAAAAAGGACTTGTTTATTAGGAATAAAATGTCTAATTTGCCCCGTCTTAAAATTGAAAATTTAATAAACACATTTATATTATGGACACGCAAAACCCAACTATCGATAAAGTAAAGCTCATCCAGAAAAAAGGCAATGAGTGGTTGGCTAATTACAAAAAATTTGAACTTGGCAAAGACCCCGAAGCTGCTGCTCAGTACAAACGGGTGACCGCTATGCTTGCCAAATGCAAGAAGGTTCTTGATAAAGCTGCCAAAGAAACTGTTTCTCCGGCCGAAATCGGCACTATACCTGTTACCGAAACTGCCAAAAAAAGCAGAGCTGCCGATAAACTAAAAGTACAGGAGAAAAAAGCAGAACTAAAGGAGACTGCCAAAGATATCAAAAAGCTCAAAAAAGAGTTTGCCGGTACTGATATAGCCGAAAAATTGGAAGATGCACTTGATAAATACAAAGACCTTGCTATTGATTTCATGGATACGGGAATCGATGCAATTGTCAAAGCAAAAGAAAAGCTGAATAAGGGATTTCTAAATACCGCCAAAGAATTTATCAGTAAAGCAGAAGCCTTTTTAGAAATGGCTTCTTTCTTCAGCAATGGGGAATTAGGTGATAAAATCGACAAAGTAAAATCATGGATTGCTTCTGCGAAAAAAGTAATCGATATGGTCAACTCTATAGATATCTATCTCAAACAATGGAGAGATATTGCTGTCGAGTGGATGGATTCAGGGATTAGCGACATAGTAAGTGGCGGTAAAGTTGTCGGCAATATTGCCAACAATCTCATTGCAGGCGCTGTCAATTTTAGAAAAAATATTGAGAAATTCATCGCCGGTGCAAAAGCGCTCGGTGATGCTGCACTTGATGAAAAATTGAAAAGAGCAGAGGATTGGCTGAAACAGGCCAATGCTGTTTTAGACAAAGCCGGAGACATTGTAGATAATGTTTTCAAAGATGCCGATAATAACAGTCTGCCCGATTGGTATGATGTACTCTCCCGCGAATGGGTTAAACTGAGTGCTAAAGACCTCATACCGGGTAAAATTGACGATAAAGTTATAGAAAAACTCAACGGATTTAAATCTAAACTCGACGAGTGGATGAAAAAAGCCACAGCTGAAATAAGTCCGACAATTAAAGATAAAATTGATACTGCCAAACTCTGGTTGGGCAATATCAAAACACTGCTCGATCTGACCGAAAAAGGTAAAGATTTTATCGATGCTGTTAAAAATAAAGATTTCAATGCTGTCTATGACAAATTGAAAACGATGTGGATGGAGATTGATAAAACAGGAGATATTTTTGCCGGTACCGATATCGACAACAAACTGCTCGACAAAATTAAGGAACTGAAAGGTAAAGCTGAAAATTTTGCCTCATTGGCAAATTCATTAGTCAAAAAACTTCCCGGCGGTGAAAAATTAGGCGAAGTTGAAGATTGGATCAAAAAAGCAATGGAAATTGCAACCGACATGGCCAAAGGTGAAGATGTTGTCGGCAATTACATAGCTTTAGCCAAACAGTGGATCGAAGGTGAAATCAAAAAAGTGGTAGATGGCACCAAAGAAGTGACTGCTGAAGTAGCAGGGCATGTTTCCGGCTTCGTCAATGAAGTTAAAAAGTTCATGGCCGGTGCATCCTCCATGAAAAAAGGCAATCTGGCCGATAAAATAGCTGCTGCAGGTGAATGGATCAAATCTTCCGAAAGTATTCTCGATAAAGCATCTGAAATCATCGGCCTTGCCTTAGGTGATGCCGATAAAAACAATCTGCCCGACTGGTACGATAAATTGTCTAAATCATGGGATAAAATTCTCGGCGGTAAGGATTTGATTCCGGGTATGGATTTCGATGATAAGTTGCTGGGTAAACTTTCCGTATTTAAAGTTGAAGCCGAAAAATGGCTGGCTAAGGCAATCGGCATGGAAGGCGAACTCAAAGAGAAAATTGAAAATGTCCGTCAATGGATCGATTCAGGCAGTAAATTCCTCAAAGAGGTAGCAGGCTTTGTAGAAGATATCAAAGAAGGCGATTTGCTCTCCATCTATGAGAAAATTAAAAAAGGATGGTCAGCATTAGGAAATACCGATGATTTACTAAAAGGTACCAACATCGACAATAGAATAATGGATAAAGCCAAAGATCTTAAATATCAGGCTGAATCTTGGTTAGCTAATGCATTGACTGGTGGCAAAGCAGATGGCAAAATGACTGACGAAGTGAAAGATATTCTTGCTCTTGCTGATAATTTCCTTACGTTAATCTTTACCAAATATAAAATTGAGGATCACAGACAGGATTTTCAAGAGGATAAAATTGTTATCAATGACCCACAAGCCCGCAATTTGGATCAAAAACAAATTGAAGATCTTTTGGGTGAATTCTCAGGTGGCATGGACGGTTCTGTACGCAATAAACTGGTTGCGGTCATTACCCGTATCAATCAGGAAATTATTGGTCTCGGATCTGAAATTGATTCAGCTTATCGCAAAACAATTGCAGCAGGTGGTGGGGCAGCGAATGTCTACATTAAAGCCAAAGGAGATTTTGATTCCGTAATGAAAAAACAGAAACAGATTGAAAAACTGTTGGAAAGTCTGCGCAAAGTTTTGGTGGGTGTCATCACAGCCGCATTGATTCCTGTAAATCCGATTGCTGCTGCTGCAGTAGGAACATTGCTGAGCGGGACCCTAAACGGTTTCAGCGATATCGTTGGATTCCTTGGCAAAACAGCTTCAAACGCAGGTGGTACTGTTGGTAAAATCGGTAATGTCATCTCAACTGTTCTTCCTTCAGGCGATGGTATGAGTGCCATGGCTAATGCCGAAACACAAGGGTTGGTTAGCCTTACTGAGGTGTTCAATAATGGTGTAACCTCTAAATATGAAGAGGTGAAATCCTATGTTGCCAAAATTCAGGTGGAATTGGATAACCTATATAAAACACTATACAAACAAACAGAGGAAGGGGTAGAAAAGGCAAAAGAAGCTGTTGCGGTCAGTGCTGACAAATGGAAAAATCTTAGCGGTCAGATTCGAGATAAATATATCAATACTAAAGAAACCCGTATCAATGAAAAAATCGCTTATGATCTGCTGAGTAGAGCACAATATGCAACTTGGTTGTCCAATAAAAAAGATACTATGATTGTTGATGAAGTTATTGATGCCCTGAAAAACTTCGGTATTCTCGACGAAGCCAAAGTGAAATGGGATACCGGTGCTGGTGGAGACATTGCAAAAGGTCTTGGTTGGCTCTTCGGCGGCTGGGCAAGTTTTGGCTATGACAAAAAAGTAAAATCACTGCGCGATTGGGCCGGTAAAGAAATTGGTCGTTTGCATAGCCCGGATGCTTGGAAAACAAGTATCGGATAAGATATTAAACTTATAAATAAGTAATTGAGCAGAAGTAATGATAAGTTTAATTATAATGGATTTTTTTGGCTGCCAATGCAAAAAACGCAGCTGAAGTGGTACCTTCAGCGAGGCTTTTTAAAGAAGGCAGACGGAAATAGATATTGTGATTAGTCATCATTATTTTTGCTCGATTACTTAACAATATATAAACCCTTCTTTTGAAAAATTGAAGGGTTTATTTTGTTTTAAAACAGAAATATTTTCTGTAGAAAAAAATTAGAATCAATGAATTTGTGAAATTCAGATTGCAGTAGTTTTAATCCAGGTCCAACTTTGTCAGTCTCGATCTGATTGCCCCAACAGAGCGGCTGAAATGCCTCGACAAATCTACAATAGTTTCACCTCTTTCAAATAGCAAAATCAATTCCTGATCCTGTTCATCCGACCAGGGGGCCCCTGCATTCAGCTTGTCGGCGCTTGGTTTTGGTGCTGCATTTTTGGTTTTTGATTCTCCGGACTTCGGTTTAGAAGTCTTACTTTTTTCATATTTTTCTTCCTTTACAGCCGGTCGGGTCACCCTGATTCTGTAAGAAGTCGGAAAATCAAGCGGTAATAAACTGTCAGGTATCGTTAATTGATTTTTTGCCCGCGTAACCGCAACGTATAGCAGATTAATTTCCTCATTCAGCCTCGCAAAGTTTAAATCACTTTTATCCGAAACATTGAGCAGTTTCTCCAGCTTTTCATCAGTCAGAAAATCATCTACCAATTGCACCGTATCATATTCCAATCCTTTGCAGCGGTGAATTGTCGAAAAAATGATATCGGCTTTTTCCCTTTCATTGTTTTCTACATGCTTGTCCTTTATCATGCGAAGAATGCCGGGAATTTTATTGCCGTATTCTTTGACAATTTCCAACATCATTCCTAATTGGACATCCTCAGTTTTTTCGATATAATCTTCCAATTCAACAATATCCTTCATGTTTTTCAGGAGCTTATCGCGTACATTTTTCTTTTCTCCATTGTAGAGATTTAGGATGTCATAGAGAGATGCACCCTCATCGGCATACATATAGGAATTGATATTGCCTTCAAAATAAAGGCTTCCCAATTCTTTTTTCTCTGTTACATATTCTATGGCGCGCATCAGCAGACCAAGATTGGTGCGGGCTAAAATAGCTTTTACTTTTACTTCGTTAAAATTTCCCCGACCGATTATTTTAACCGGTTCGTAGGTGCCCAATTGTTCCTTTCTTTCCAATATTTCTAAGGCCAGATCGGCAATTTCCTGGGAAAAACGGAAGCTGTTGGACAATTGAAAAGTTTTAAAATTTGCCTTTTCAAGAGAATTGACCGCAAATCTCCAACCATAGATCTGCTGATGCGTATCGCCAACAATAACTTTGGTCGCCTGCTGATTAAAGAAAACAGCGAGCATCGCCGGTGAGGCATCCTGTCCCTCATCAAAAAGTATAAAATCGAATGGCAGCTGCGGATTCAGCATCTGAAAGCGTTTCAGATAAAAATCATGTGTTATTTCAATCTCGCCCTTATACATTTTACCCATAAAAGTTCTGGTCTGCAGTGCGATATAGTCATAATGTTTAGCCACAAAAACCTTAGCTTCCTGTTCCTGAACCAGATCCATATAATTCAGATCCGACAGTTTTTCCTTCTCACTGTTGCAGAAATAGGCGCTGAATTTCAGAATATGATTGGCCACCACATAGACATCATGTTTGTCGCCGGCGACTTTCATGCCTAAAATTTCTACAACGTCGGTACCCTTATATTCCTGTGTCCTAATTTTGTAATTGAAGCGGTGAACCACATATTTATAAGCCAGGGAATGCGCAGTTTCTACAATAACATTGTCGATGCCTTTTTCAAAGAATTTTTTGGCCGCTTCCAGCTTTACCGATTTATTAAAAGCGAGATATAGAATTCTGCTGTTGCGCGGGCGTGTACGCGCATACTCAATGATAGTCGTCGTTTTTCCCGAACCGGCTACAGCATTGATTTTTATATTGCCGCTGGAATTGATAATATCCAATTGCTCCTGAGTCAGGTCAAGTGATTTCATCTGAGCAGTTTATAATTTCTATAATTCAGGTCAATACCAAGATATTCGTTAAGCATCGATTTTACCCTGTCTTTAAACTTTATTTTATTGAAACTGATATCGTAATCGAATTTCCAGTTCATTTTGTCAATTCTTGGCTGCATCAGTTTGGGATGCTGTCCTTTGAAAAGTTGCAGACTGTCAATTCCCATAAAATTAAATTCCTCACCTTTAGCCACGTTTTTATCAATCCAGCTGTCTTCATGCCAGAATTTATTGGAATTCAGTTTCTTTTTTTGCATAGTTTTCGGGTCTTTTACCCAGCCATAATGATAGATACAGGAATCTATAGCCTTTACTTTCAGTTTTTCATTGTCTCCTTTTCGGAAACCCTGTGCATCTTTATAGGAGTAAATGCCAATGCCGGGCCGGATGACCCTGATCTCGTTTCGATACCATTTGGAACTGTTGCCGACATAGTCATAAGATCCGTAAAAATGCAGGTATTTGAACAAAAGGCCCTCCACTTTTTTGTCATCCTTATATTTTAACATGGCCTCCTTTACGGCATTCAGGTGCGATTCGTGCAATACCTCATCGCCCTGAATATAAAAGGCCCAATCAGAATCGGCAGGAATGGCTGCCAATGCTTTATCTGTTTCCATAGCCAGCACCTTGCCGCCTTTGCGTTGCAATTCGTCCCAAACAGTTTCTATGATGATGATTTTTGGATCATTTATACTTTTAATCAGTTCTAAAGTAGCGTCTTCCGATTTTCCTACTGCCACAACAAAGGCATCGCAGAGCGGCAATACAGACTGTATAGCTTCAATGATGGGAAAATCATAGATAATTGCATTTTTGATAAAGGTAAAGGCACTGACTTTCATGAAGGATTAATTTATGCAAATATAAGCTTTTTTATCCTTGCTAATATTTTCAACTCTGATATTTTGCGCAAAGCTAAAGCATTGGGCTCAGTAAGCTGCTGTTTTTCGCTTCGCGCGAATCGTTCAAAAACTGGATGAATTGATGCAGTCTTGCTATGAATTGGAGGCAAGCATCAAAGAAAGTGAAGCACAAAATGAAAAACTGCTGCAACAGGTTTTGAGAGAGGCCTTGCGGCCTGTTCCGCACAAGGCGGGGAAAGAAGCGGTTGTGGTTTAACCCAGAATCCAGCGGTGACAAAGTCATAGAATTGATTTGCTAACTTTTTTGTTGCAATTCCAGAGTCTTTAGGCTTCGCCAAAGTATAGCTCCTTCTTTTTCAATATAAGTGGTTGTAGATGAGTTGATTGACTTAGTATATATACACTAAAATCTTAAGTAAGATCGAATTTGTCATCATTAAACAAAAAAAGCCCCGCTTTCGCAGGGCTAAATTAGCTATAATTATCCGGACTTAAAGCGGATCTTAATCTCTTTTAATAACTACCTTTTTGGTAGTGGAATTTGTTCCATTCTCAATGACAACCAGATAAGTACCATCATAAAGTGTTTGCGTATCAAAGTAGGCGATAGTCTGACCCGCATTGATAAAAGTAGTTTTTACATTGCGACCCAACATATCGTAGAGACTTACTTTTACATTATCTTTCAAAAGACCGTTAACCTGAACTGCAATCAGATCGGAAGCCGGATTTGGGAAAATATTGAAATTGATGCCATTAAATTCCTCAGTACTAATACCTGTTGCAGGAACATAAGGAGTTGTTGTTTCTGAAATTGTAGTAATTTTTCTATTTGCATATACACCATAAAAAGTTGGACCGATGAGGTATGGGTAAGCAGAATTCCAATTGGCATCTACGGTAGCAAAATAACAGTAAGTTCCTGCAGGATATTCAGGCGTAATACAAAAACGGCCATTATGTTCATCAAGATAATCGGCATCTGAAGGATGTGCGACATATTCATAATCCTCTCTGAAATAACCGAGATAATAAGTTGTGCCGACAACCGGACCGTCTGCAACATCAGTTCCATCAGCATGATGTGTCCTCACCGTAATATTTCTGAGCTGATAGCCTGATTTAATTCTGGTGATGCCACCTGTTCCATCCGCATTTTTATAGCCAAAAGCACCATAAACAGGGAATCCGTCATAGGCAAAGCCAATAAGCGGCGAATGGGCCATACTGTCCATTGTGTACAACCCATCGGCATCATAGAGATTACAGACTGTAGAGATTACGGTTCTGTCGAGCTTGAAAGCTGAAGGATTTTGGTGGTGGTGATAATTGCCCATTGCAGGGTGTCCTTTTGAACAGTCAAATCCCGGTTTTTCGGCCGGAACGGCATCGCGATTCCATGCCTGAGTTGCGCCCATACCACCCGGACAGGTAGGATTTCCCGGGCCTCCGCAAAGTGCACCGGTGGTTGTGTTCCAAGCCACTCCGTCACGGTAGTCAAACATGGCAACGCCATTGATGAAAACGCCGATGTTTCCGCCGGTAGTAGCAGTCGGAGTTCCTGTGTTTTGAGCAGGTGTTAAAGGAAACTGAAAAATGGCATTCTGATCAGTTGCCAAAGAAGGATTACCAGCAAATGGCCCTGTCGGATAAGCAGGAATACCATTTGTTGAAATGTAGACATAGTTGGTGGAGTACTCAACTGTCTGAACATTCACCGGAATATTATTTGTAATAGGAGTAGAATTGCCCTGTGTGTAATAGCTGCCTACTGCACTGCTGTTTTGAAGCCATTCTGTGATAGCAGGATTTGTCTGTGCTGAAAGACCAAGACTGAATCCTGCGGCAAGAATAGTAAGTGCTGTTTTTTTCATAAAGATTTTTTTTGATTGTGAATGATGTTAGTCGTATGAAGTAATATTTATATGACAGGTTTTTATAGTTTTTTTAATGAAACCCTGGAATGAGTTAGCCCACTTTCGTCTGACTCATCCCCAACCTTCTCTTAAAAAAGAAGTGGCTTTACAGCTCCTTCAAAGCTTTCGGCAAGCCGAAAAACTGAATTATTATGCGATTGTGCCTCCCCTCTTTTTCAAGAGAGGGGAAACCCGCAGGGAGGGGTGAGTTACCCCACTTTCGTCTGACTCATCCCCAACCTTCTCTTAAAAAAGAAGGGGCTTTACAGCTCCTTCGGAGCTTTCGGCAAGCCGAAAAACTGAATTATTATGCGATTGTGCCTCCCCTCTTTTTCAAGAGAAGGGAAACCCGCAGGGAGGGGTGAGTTAATAAACCGTCAAAAAGCCAAATTCTTTATTAAATACAAAACTGCGGTCACTCAAAGTTAGTAAAAATGCAATAAGATCTACTCTGTCATTGGCGCTCAATTTTAAAGGTTTTTTTAATTCATCTGCTAGTGTGGGACTTTGTACAATTCCTTTCGAATAATGATTGAGTACCTGTGAGAGCTTTTTGAAGCGCCCATCGTGCATATAAGGATAGGTATATTCCAGATTGCGCAGGCTCGGTATTTTAAATTTCATTGAATCGGTCGCTTGCTGCGTAATTTTCATTCTGCCGTAATCATTTAATGTTGTATCTAAAGCAAGGCCATTATTGGCAAATTCAAATGTTGAAAAGAGCGGTTCCTTATGACAGTTGTTGCAGTTTGTTTTGAATAATTCATAACCTCTTTTTTCCTGATCATTAAAAGCTGATTCAGCTCTCATGACAGAGTCATACTTTGAATTGTTGGAAAGCAGTGTAAGCTGAAACTGCGATAAGGCCAGCAATATATATTCACCTGTGATGGTGCTGTCGCCAAAGGCTTCACTGAATAATTTAGGATAGCGGCTTCCTGACTGCAGTTTTTTTACCAGTTTAACAATGTCATTATCCATTTCTTTTGGATGGCTGATAGGGGCAAGGGCCTGCATGTCGAGGTGATTTATGGCGCCGTCCCACATAAAAATGGGATGCCAGGCCAGATTGAACAGGGGAGGAGCATTGCGGTTGCCAATCTGATCTTCGACCCCATGACTGAGATCATGATCGGTATGGGCAAAGGCATTGAATGGGGAGTGGCAGCTCGCGCAGGAAGTAGAACTGTCTCTGGAAAGGATCGGATCATAAAAAAGTCGTCTTCCCAGCTGAATTTTAGCTGCGGAGAAAGGATTTTTTTCAAAATCATAATGCGGCGCCGGCCAGCCTTCAGGCGGGTCGAAACGGTAGGCTGTCATCAGGTCGAAACCTGTAATGAAAACAGCCAGAATCACCATTATGACTAAAGTTCTGATCATTTTTTTAGGGTAATTACTTTTTTCAGCTCTTTGGAAAGTTCAACTGCTTTTATTCCCGGCGACATTATTTCCGATAAATATTCCGGATTAGCAGCCTCTAAAAATTTATCAATGGCAATTTCTACAATTATTTTTTCTTTGTCCTTAATCGACAGTTCAATTTCCTGAAGGGCACTGAATTCAGCGGCATAGCCGCCCAAATGATACTGAAAACGATTTTGTCTGCTTTTGCAACGGGAATCTGTGCCTTCCAGTTTAAAATTGATATAACCGCTCTGCCAGGTCCAATACATGCCTTTTGTCGGATCTAAATCTCCGCCCATAGCACCCGAAACATTTGTCAGGCTGTCTATGCCTAAAGAGAAAGTTAGAAGTTTATATTTTTCTTTTGTCGTTTTTATCTTTAACAGCATCGTTTCAGGCCTTTCCAAATCGAGCAGATGATAGCTGTTGTTTTCTTTGAATTTTTCCTTTTTGGAACTTAACCTGATATTTGAAATATAGAAACGCAGCGTTTCGATATTTACAGTACTTTCAGCATTTTTATAATCAAAATCCAGTTTGAGTTTTTCGCCATTGAACATAGGAATAAATTCTATTTCCAATTCTTTCGATTGTGAAAATAGCAGTACAGAATTGCTCAGAATGAATAATATATAAAGTATTCTGATCATTTGCGTTTCATCTGCGGTCTTGAAAACATTTTTGCCAATTCTACGGTTAAGGCCTCAAAAGCAGGCAACTGTTCTGCTTTGCAAAGTTTTTTGATTTCAATAAAATGCTGGAAATGTATCTTTTCTGTTTTGGTCTGAATTTTACCGATTGCCAGACTGAGTGAATCTGCAAATGTTTCATTTTCTTTTTTTGAAAGACTGCTGTACAGCTCTGTTTTTAAGTCCAGCATTTTCTTTTCATTGGCACGAATTTCTTCCTGATGGGCCTTGATAAATATATCATATTTCGAAATCTGTTCTTTTTCAAAATTCAGTTTTCGAACGATAATTTCTCTGAGCATTGGCGGATGTGGCGGTCTTCTAAATACAATAAATGCCACCAATAGGAGGTTTGATAATAGGAGAGTGCTTATGAGCAGAATATTTAAACTACGCCTATTCATAATATAGTGTATTGTTGGGCATCAGTGAAAAACTGTCGTTTTGGGGCAGGGGATTCTGTTTTGGCATTGCTAATACGGCAAGATCAACAACTAAAATAAGACAGATTGATGCAATAGCTGTCCAGGCCCATTTTACAGTGACTTCTTCATCCTTTTTATTTTTTATTTTTTGCTGAATGCTACTGAACAAATAGGGGGAAACCTCAGCTTTCTGTATATTTTTGAATATATTCATGATTTGTTTTAGGTATCAGGTAATCAAGAAATTGGTTTAAAGATTCTCATCTTCAAATTAAAGAGCTCTCTCGTCTTTGGGACGAGATCGGTTCTCAAATCTTCAAATTATATAGACTTCTTTTTTATCCAAAACCTTCGTTGTCCTTCATTTTTTTTGAAAGATTATTTTTTGCCCTTTGGAAAAGCGATTCCAGCGCCTTTACAGAAATGTTCATAATCTCAGCGGCCTCAGCCTGGGATTTTTCTTCAATTTTCAAAAGGATAATTGCTGTTTTCTGATTATGGCTTAACTCATTGATAAGTTTGAATAATAGTTTCATTTTATCTTGCTCTTCCATCAAAATACCCGGGTGATTAAAATCGGCAGAATCGTAGAGGAGCTGATTGGAAAGACCAAAAAGGGAGGAGATAAAAGCAAATCGTTTTTTCCGTTTTTTTGCTTTTATATAATCGAGACAGCGGTTAATCGTTATCCGATAAATCCAGGTGGAAGGTTTGGCTTCCTGCCTGAATTCATTCATTTTTTCATATACCGAAACAAAAACATCCTGAGTTATTTCTTCGGCATCTTCAATGTTTTGAACATACTGCAGTGCCAGGTTATAGACAAGGTCTTTGTGCTGATCGTAAATGTGTTCAAAGTTCAAATTAGAAGAAAGTTGATTTTAGAATATTTATATTTAGCAATGCCAGCTATTGAAAATTATTCCAAATATCGCAATTATCCAAATTCCAGCTGTGTTTTTTTGTGTTTATATTGCATAGAAACTTGTTATTCCAATGCATACACATATTTATTCAAAAAATGGAACTCCAAAAACTGACATAGGAAAAAACTGATAGCAGAAGGGAAAAATTAAGATAAAATGGTATTTAGCTGAAGCTGTATTGTTGCAATTAGCACAAGATTTAGGGGGGGGAAAATATTTGGAGTTTATGTACCAATAAATATAACGTAGAAATTGGCTTAGATAAACAGGTAGCTTAAAATTCACAAAATCTTAAAGAAATACAGCAGAGTACTTAAATTTATGTCCTGTTTAAAGCTTTAGAGTAAAGCTATATTTTTTACGTATAAAAATAAAACCCCGAAATATTTAATTTCGGGGTTTTTTTGAGCAGAAAACGAGACTCGAACTCGCGACCCCGACCTTGGCAAGGTCGTGCTCTACCAACTGAGCTATTTCTGCTTAAAAATTTTTAAAAGCGTGGTGCAAATATAGAGTGTTTTCTCGATTTTGCAAACATTTTTTGTATTTTTTTATAATTTTTCACATTTTGTCATTGAAACTGCAACGCTTGAAAACAGACTTAGCATTAAAAAAGTTCTAAATGCCTGAAAATATTTTCTAAATTGTTGTATCTTAACTGATAGGTGCTTATTTTTAAGTTATCTTTTAGTGTGAAATACTTTTGTCAAAAAAAAGGCTCATATGTATTCTTAACAAATAGTTTTGTTTATTTTTGATTGTAAAGACTAAAACTCCAAAACACTTCCGCAAGACTGATGAATATTTTAAACCTCAATTTTGTCCACCCTCAATACGGCACTATTTTTACTGCCGATGTAGATACGTCATTTACTGCCGCCGAAATGCTGAATAACCTTGTGCTCAGCGGATTTCTTCCTGTATCTGAGCAAGGGTACTTATTGGCATTGAGAGAACAGGTAATGCAGGCCAAACAACCGCTTGTCACACTAAACGGGTTAGAGGAAGGTGCTGTGTTAAGAATTATTGTTCCGAGTAAGGATCTAAAAATAGTCAAACGTTTTTTTGTCAAACATCCTAAGAATGGGGAATATGCCCCTTTTTAAATGTCTGAGGGTGAAAATATTGCTGAACTGCTGAAAAGATTGCTGACACAGGGATTTTTAGATAAAACAGACAAGCTTTCTGTATTTTTTAAAGGTCAGGAATTGAATGAGACTGCTGAAATAAAAGAGGCGGCACTACCCGATAATGCTTATCTTGAAATTAGAAACAGAGAGTTGGCTTCCAATGAAGAAATTTTGCAAAAGTTGCAGACTGCTGTTGATACAATGCAGGCAGGCACAGAAAAAAAGCTGCAGGATATTCTGGATTATCTGCCGCCTGCTTCTGCTATTCCTATCGACCCTGAAAGGTCCGTCAATCCAACACAGGATCTGTATGAAAGTGTAGATACGCTTGTGATTTCTGTTTTTAAAGATTCAAAACTTTCGCCACCAAAAAAAATCAGCCTTTGGAGTCCTATTCCAATGCTGATTCTATTACTTTTGGCATTTTCGGGGATTGTTGCCCTGATATTATTTACAGTCGGTGTTTTCTAGAGTGATTAATCACTAAAAAGTAAATAAATTTTCATCCCTTTTTATAGATTTTTTTTAAAACCAAAACATAAAAAAAGATTTGAAGACAGCTTGTACATTTGTTGGAAGCGCAAGTATATAATGGACATTAGGTCTTACAAACCAATATATGCCCAAAAAAATCATTGTATGTTTGTTGAATAAGTTGAAAAATTAAACAAATTATCTGTTTGTCAATTTATGAATTGTTATACAAGCGAATTATTTCAAAAAAGCCTTCAGCTCATCAATGTATTGACGGCTATTGGAAAGTCTCGGCACTTTATTCTGTCCGCCGTATTTTCCTTTCGATTTTAACCATTCGTGGAAAGCACCCTTGGGAGCTGGATTTAATACAAGTTTTTCCAATGCCAATGATTTATAGCGTTTAGCTTCATAGTCTGAATTTAGGTTCTGCAAGTTTAAATCCAAAAGTTCGCAAAATTTTTCCAGGTCATCAGGCAGCTTCTCAAATTCAACAAACCATTCGTGGCCACCCTTACTGTATTCCAAAAAGATAGGACCAACAGTATATTCATTCACTTGAGCACCTGTTATTTCGCAGGTCATAGCCAAGGCTTTATCGCTGTTTTCCACCATTACTTCTTCACCAAAAACATTGATAAAATGTTTTGTACGGCCGGTTATCTGTATTTTATGAGGATAAAGGGATGTAAATTTTATGGTATCTCCGATCAGATATCTCCAAAGACCTGAATTGGTGCTGATTAACATAGCGTAATTGGTATTCATATCCACTTCATCTATGTTCAACACCTTTGCATTTGGATTATCCAAATCAGACATCGGCAAAAATTCATAAAAAGCGCCATTGTCGAGCAACAGCAGCATGCCAATATCATCTTTTTCATATTGAGAAGCAAAAAAGCCTTCAGAAGCATTGTAAATCTCGCGGTATTGTACCTTTTCAGAGGGCAGAAAGGCCTTGAACTGTTCCCGGTAAGGTGTAAATGATACTCCGCCGTGCATATAGAGTTCAAAATTTGGAAAAACTTCAAGAATGTTTTTCTTGCCGGTCAGTTCCAAAATTCTTCTAAAAAGCACGATTGTCCAGGTAGGTACACCACCTACATTCGTCAGATTTTCTTTGATGACTTGATGTGCCATTTTTTCGATTTTGGCCTCCCATTCACTCATCAGCGCTATGTCGATTGTGGGTGTATGAAAATATTTGCCGTAAAATGGCATGTTGTTGAGCATAATAGCTGAAACATCTCCGATGACAGTGTCGCGATTTTCATCAAAAACCTGCAGGCTTCCGCCCATAATCAGGCCTTTTCCATTGCTTAACAGCTGTGTATCCGGATTGCTGTTGTACCACATAGCAATCGTGTCGTGACTGCCTTTTAAATGGCATTGACGCAGATTTTCGTATGAAACCGGTATGAATTTGCTCTTGTCGTTTGTAGTACCCGATGATTTTGAGAACCATTTTATTCTTCCGGGCCAAAGAATATCAGATTCGCCATGCATCATCTTCTGAATATAAGGTTTCAGAGCCTCATAGTCACTGATTGGAACCTGCTTTTGATAATCACTTAAGGTTTTAATGGACGAAAAGCCATGTTCTTTGCCCCATTGTGTATCCTTTGCCCTATTTACAAGCCTTTCAAGCCATACCTTTTGAATTGACCCGGGGTCTTTCATGTAAGCATGAATGGTTTGTATGCGCGGCTTAAAAGCCAATTTTAAAATAGAGTTTAAAATTTTCATAAAAGATACTTCTTCCTGTACTTAGTTAACTTTAATCTTTCACAATGTTTCATTGGGCAGGGTTCCGAGCAATATTTTATTGAACAGGGGTACAAAAATAAAAAAAAAGTATGAATAAAATATTTTTTAATAGTAGCAAGCGACAAATTTTAGCAGTCTAAATGAGGACCTGACTATTTTTACGTAAATTTGTGCCGAATAAAATGTGATCAAATGTTTACCGAGCAAGAAATTGAAAATTTGAGCATGCTGCTCGTCAGCGCCGATAATTCCAATGTAGAATTGGGTTTGGAACTTTTGTTTAATAATCCCGAATATCTTGAAGCACTTCAGGTACCGGCTTTTTTATTCATGGAGTTCGGCAAATTTGATGATGATTTAAAGGAACTTGCACTTAAAAGGAAATTAAAACAGCTTTGGCAACAAACCTTTCACGAAAAAGTTACTCAACTATTCAAAAAAGAAACAAAAATCCTGCATCTAAATTATAAAATTGAAATAGATTTTTTTGAGTATTTAGAAAATTATGAAAAAGTTTCTGTGAAATACGAAGCAGCTATTTTGGCCAATCCCGGTTATGCAATTTCTCTTTATAAGCCTATTGCAACAACACTCCGCAGAAATTATAAACGCTACGAAAAAGCTTATTTCTACTATCATAAGGTGATAGAAGCTATTCCGTATAATATCAATCTCAAATTGGAATTTGTAGATTTTTTGTTGAATGACTGTTTTGCGAATGGACATCTTGTAGATGTGGAATTGGATAGGGTAGAATCATTTCTCAGGGAAGCAATGCTTGTTTATCCTCAGTATCAGGCCAATTATCTGCATATTTTGGCAACCTGCAGCGATATTTACAGAAAGGATAAGACAAAAGCTAAAGAACTTTATTATGCTGTTTTGAAAATAAAACCTGACGCTGCAAGTACGCTGAATAACCTGGCAAATGTACTTTTTAAAACAGACGGCGTCAAGGATGAAGCTCGTCGTCTGTCAACACTTGCAGTTAAATTGGATTCAAAAAATTATCATTATTTGGATACACTTGCCTGGATTGAGTTCAAAGGATTTAATAACCTGGAAGGAGCCGAAGAACTGTTTAGATCGATTCGTAAAATTGATAAAAACGAAGAACATGATGCCTCACTTACAGGATTAGGCGAAGTGTTGGAAGCAAAAGGACAGTTTGAGGAAGCTATGAAATATTACGAAAAGGGATTGAAATTAAAACCAAATTCTGATTATAAGCAGATGAAAATAAATGAATTAAGATTAAAGATTAAAGATAAAAGTTGAACCGAAGGACCACAAAGTGAACCGAAGGACCGCGCAGCGAAATTTAAAAGATAAATGAGATTGAATAATTCATAATTTACAACGGTTCAAAATTCAAAAATCATAATTATTATAAATGAGCGAATTTATTAAAATAGGCCGCACCCAAAAGGCACATGGCATTAAAGGGGAGTTGAAACTCAATATAGAAGAGCATTTCATAGATGACCTTTTCGAAACAGAAGCAGTTTTTATAGAACTGAAAGGGCAGAAAGTGCCATACTTTGTAGAGGAAATACAGGAAGGCAATATGATGCTGATGAAATTAGAGGCAGTTGATACCCGAAATGAAGCAGAACAGCTCATGCACAAAGACTTATACATGCGTCGCGAAGACATAACTATCAGCGATGAATTGATCAATTCCGGAGGTATGCATTATAAATATTTGGAGGGTTTCACCATTTTTGATACTGAGGCCGGAGAAATTGCTGTCATTGAAGAAGTGGCAGAGTTCCCTCAACAGGAAATGGCCTATATAACCTATTTAAAGAAAACGGTACTTATTCCACTCAACGAAGAATTGATATTGGAAGTGGACAGGGATAAGAAAACACTGCTGATGAATTTACCAGAAGGGCTTTTGGGGCTTTAAGCTGTTCATAAATACCATTTAGCCTACCAATAAAAAAGACATTAGCGCAGCTGTTAGCGCCAAAACTATAACAATTTCTGTGTAACCAATTTTAAATTTTCTCATAATCAGTTGATTTATTAACACAAACATAGCATAAATAAACAATCAATTTAATGATGTCAATTAATGTTTGAGCTATTCAAGATCACTTTTTTAAATCAGTAAAATAAAAAAATCTTGTTTTGGACAAGCATATATTTGCTACAGAAGCTTCCAATCATCCAAAAAATGATTGAACTTAATCTTCTTTGGGAGTTAAAAATTGTCTGCTGTGATGGGGAATGTGGATTTGAGGTATCTTTACCTTACAAATGTACAGATCGGCTTTAAAGTCTGAAAAAGAGCTTTCCGGTCTGCAACCAATTTTAGTTAAGGAAATAAATATTTCATCAGAACTGTATTTCTAATGTAAAATTTCGCAGAAAATATTAACTTGCAGCATATCTGTATAATGCATTGTTCCTGACTAAATGCCGTACTGCTGCATGAAAAAAACTTTACATATTATATTGCTGTCAATATGCTTCTTCTTTAGTATTGTGCAACTCAGCGCTCAACAGCTTCCCATGTTGAGCGAATATACTTACAACGGTTTTCAACTAAATCCGGCTATGATGGGCTGGGAGGGGATTACTTCCCTTTCTCTCGGTTACAGACATCAGTGGACAGGCATGCCAAATGCACCACGCACCGCCAATCTGGCTTTTCGCCATTTTGATGAAGATAATAATATGGGCTATGGCGGATATTTTGTTCATGACAAAACAGGACCGACTGCCTTTACCGGTGTAACCTTGAATTATGCCTATCATATTCCTTTCAAATCTGAAAAAAATGGAGAATGGAAACGAAATCGAATTTCAATCGGGCTGTCTCTCTCCGCACTTTCCTACAGACTGAAAGGTGCTGATCTCAGGTATCAGGATCTTGACGACCCTTTGATTGTCAGCAATAACGAGTCGCAGTTTATGCCCGATGCCGGTGCAGGAATCTATTATTACAACGATTTATATTTCGTTGGATTTTCTGTGCCGCAAATGATTTCCATGAAGGTGAAATTTAATGATGATCTGGCTTTGTCAACGATTCGCAGGATTGCGCATTTTTATGTTAATGGCGGCGCTAAGTTTAAAATTCAAAATTTATACACTAAAAAATCAGAACACAAACATTATATACAGCCAACGTTCTGGATCAAATACGCACCTGTTTCTCCTTTAAATATTAATGTCAATATGCATTATCTCTACGATGATCTTTTATCGGCAGGAATTGGCTTCAGCAGCGATGGTACCTTTATCGCAGATTTCAGTATCTATTTCCTAAAAAATTACCGATTGGGCTATGCTTTCAGTTCCGCTGTAAATAAGTTGTCGCCGCAATTGGGGACCAATCATGAAATCATGTTCGCTTATATTTTTCAAAGCAGTGGAAAGGGCTGGTTTGTGCCTAAGGTGGAGGGTTTTAAGAAGACTAAAGTTAATAAAGAAGTAATGAATTAACTTTGTATATTGTATGACATCATAAAAATGCGCGACAAGCTAATCAGCTGTCGCGCATTTTCTATTATATAATATGTATATCGTTTTAAATTTTTATAACTTTACCGATTTGCAAAATCTGTTATTTGTGATTTTTTATCATTTCAATAAAGCCCTCGAAATCGGGTTTTTTATCATAAAACAATGGGTTAATGATGTTTCTCAAGGCTTTAAATTCTTCTTCTTTTGTATCGGGAAAATTACGCATTACCTCGAATAATTCAGACTGACAGTGATAATTCAGCGGAGCACGTCTGACAGCCTCTTTTGCATAAAAAAGTGCCTGTTCATTATGATGATATTTTCTGTTTATGAGGGCACGAATCAGCGGGATTTTATGACTCTGACTGCCGAGTTGTTCAGCTTTTTCAAGTAGAGGGTTTATTTTGTCCCAAAAATATGATTCTTCTACTCCCTGCCATAATTGTTTGTAAATCAATATTGCCTTGGCAATATATAAATCAGGATTATTCGGAAAGATCTCTAAAAAATAATTCAGATCCTTTTCCATTTCCTGTTCGTTTATCAGCCAGCTTTTTGGCTCATCCGATGCCTTAAGGATATGATATACTGCTTTTTCGTGATCCTCGTTGCCTGATGTTCTGTATATTTTTGAAAGCAGATAATGGCACTTGATGATGGTTAAATTCGGCATTTCCAAATCCACTTTATTCTTGCAGCTGAAGGATATACAAAGTTCCAAGATGCCAATTGCTTCTTTGTAATTTTTGAGTTTATAGAAATGAGCAGCAGCCAAATATAAATTATTAAGGCCTGCTAAAAAATTATCATCAAAACGATAAAGAGTTATATCATTGTCCTCCATGCAGGCTGTTAAAGCTACTATTGCAGCCGATTTGTAATAGGCGTAGAGTTCTTCATTTTTTTTGGCGAGTTCCAGAAAATAAATTTTTTCGCCATTGTAGGGTTCCTTTCCGGGAGGATAACCGCTTTTTGCAGAATCAATATATTCCAGCGCTTTGTCCAGATCGGCAGCCTGTTTTTCCTCATTGCGATGATAATAACACAAACTCAGGCTGTAAAATAATTCTCTTTTCAGCTCAAGATCCTCAGTCAGACTTCTCGCTTTTTCAAAATCTTCAATCGCATAACTTATACCGCTGTTAAAAAAATTATATCTGCCTTTTAAGATATAGAGCCAGGCATCCGGTTTTATGCCAATGAGCTCATTCAACTGAGCAGCGGTTTCGCTCAGTAATTGTGTTTCTATCGGCATTTCGTCCCGATAAGGCTTACTGTAAAGATCGATCCTCAACCATTTTAAGTCCATATTCACCTTATCCAGCAACAGTTTTGGGTTATGCGGGTCTTTTTCTAATTTTTCCAGAAGTTCGGTTCTGCTTCGGTTTTCTGCAAGAATCATCAATTCGGGGTCACCGGGCTGTGCGATTGTAAAGTTGCTGAGAAGTAGGAAGAAGAGAAGATATTTGTTCATATATAGAAAAATAGGTAGGAACCAAAAAATGTAATTTTTTAGGATAGATGCAACACATTGCTATTTGTGGTGTATAACAACGAATATGATTTTTAAAATACTATCGGAGACCTGGTTTTCAACCTTCGAAATGCGATGGAACTCGTTTCATTTTTGACCTGACGGCTACAAAATTTTGCTTGAAAAAATGTAAAAATATGGCCCGGCACAAACACAAGTGCCCACAAAATTTTCCTTTGTGGGCACTGTGTTATTAGTCATATTAATATCTTCTTCAAATTATTGAGCTCTCTCGTCTTTGTGACGAGAACGGGTAATTTTAAAAATCAATACGCAATAATTTTCAAATCCTCAAATCCCCAAATTTTCAAATTAATAAATTACATTCTCGCCGGCATCTCCATGCCCAGCAGCTTTCCTGCCGATTTCAACACCATCGCCACAGCCTTACTCAAATCCAGACGGAAAGCCGAGGCAGGCATATCGATTTCATCCAGGATTTTGACAATATTCCAGAACTGATGAAAAGTTTTACCCAAATCATAGAGATAATTGGCGATTTCGCCCGGATTGTAGCCCTCGGCGGCCTTTTGAATAGAAGCAGGGAATTGCTGCATTTGCAGCAAAAGCTCGCGTTCTATACCCTGAAGCTGATATTCTGAATAATCAACGCCTTCCGTAACTATCTGTTTTTGTGCAAAAGCACGCTGTACCGACTGTGTACGCACATAAGCGTTTTGAATATATGGGCCCGTATGTCCCTGAAGATCAATAGACTGTTTAGGATCGAAGACCATGCCTTTTTTGGGCTCTACTTTCAGGATATAAAATTTCAATGCGCCCAAAGCCACATTGCGCCAGATAGAAGTTTTTTCTTCATCGGGCAGCCCTTCCAGCGTAGAACGCTCTTCGGAAGCTTCTTTTACATCATTTACCAATTCAACAATCAAATCATCAGCATCCACGACAGTTCCTTCGCGTGATTTCATTTTGCCTTCCGGCAGTTCCACCATACCGTAGGAGAGATGATAGCATTTTTTTGCATAAGTATGTCCCAGGCGATGCAGAATTTCAAACAATACCTTGAAATGGTATTCCTGTTCGTTGCCTACCACATAGACCATGCGGTCCATATTGAAATCCTGATAACGAAGTTGCGCAGTACCCATATCCTGTGTGATGTACATGGAAGTGCCGTCATTCCTCAATACTACCTTTTCATCCAGTTTCACATCCGTCAGGTCAATCCAAACAGAGCCGTCTTCTTTTTTGAAGAAAATTTGATTTGTACTGTTCAGATTCTCCTCCACCAGCTGTTTTCCGCTTAAGTAGGTCTGCGATTCAAAATACAATTTATCGAAATCGACGCCCAAATTTTTATAGGTGATGGCAAATCCGTCATAAACCCACTGATTCATCATCGTCCAAAGTGCGACCGTATCGGCATCGCCGGCCTCCCATTTTTGGAGCATGGTTTTAGCTTCAATGCCCAATTCACTGTAAGCATTAAAATAGGTGTTTTTGTAAACTTCCTTAAAGAAATAAGCTGCATAAGCCGCATCATTTATGATGAATTCCGGATTATCCTTCTGTTTTTTTTCTAATTCTTTTTTGACCTTAGCAATATCTTTTTCCTTGCCTAACCATTCGGTCAGTAGTGCATTTGCTGCTTCCGATTTTTGCCAGATTTTATATTCTTCCTGAAATTTTTGTTCAAAGAGTACATAATATTTGCCCACCAAATGATCACCTTTTATGCCCGATGATTCAGGAGTTTCGCCATTGCCAAACAATTGCCAGGCCAGCATACTTTTGCAAATGTGTATGCCACGGTCATTGATAATCTGTACTTTTTTGACATTATAACCTGCTGCTTTTAGAATTTCAGCAGCAGCATATCCGAGCAGATTATTGCGGATATGGCCCAAATGCAGCGGTTTATTGGTATTGGGTGAGGAATATTCCACCACGACGGTCTGTCCGTTGGGTTTGCCCATTCCATAGTTACTGTCTAAAGTCAGTGATTTTAGGAATCTTCTCCAAAAAACATCGGAGATATGCAGATTGCAGAAACCTTTAACCACATTGAAGTCCACCACTTCATCGCAATGTTCTTTCAGGTATTCACCAATCGCCCTTCCTGTATCTTCAGGCCCTTTGCCCGATAGTTTGAGATATGGAAAAACCACAACGGAGTAGTTTCCTTCGAAGTTTTTTGGCGTACTGTTTATTTGAACGTTATCGGCTTCAACGGCAGTGTTATAAATTGCCTGTATTGCTTTAACGACGTTTTCTTTTATTAGTTGCTCTATGTTCATATTGTTAATGTGTGGATGTGCGGATATGTTAATGTGCGGATGTTGGTTACTGGCTCCTGGTAGCTAATTTTCTAATTACTGGCTCCTAGCTCCTTTTTCACTGGGTTCCTGGTCACTGGCACCTGTGGTTAGGAGTTTCAAAGTTCCGCAAATATCGCCACTATCACAAATTTTTCAAAGTTTAACTAAAAATAATCATGTTTTGGCCCAAACTAATTGCAAAGTTGTTATTTTTGTTGTTCATGAAAAGTCCTGTAAAGGCTTTTGCTGATATGTAATTGAAAATAAACTTATTGAAGTAAGCGGACCTCAAACGAGGGGCAAATCTTTGGTTTCACCCTTTTAATCTATAATGTAAGTTGAATAACAAGTACACCGACCTCATTCATCAGACCTACCACTTTCCACAAGCCGGTTTCAAGGTCGAGGACAACCACCTGTGGTTTAACAATATTCCTATCAAAGATTTGGTTCAACAATTTGGCACGCCACTCAAACTGACCTACATTCCAAAAATTGGAGAACAGATTGAGAAAGCTCGTGAATATTTCCATACAGCAATGGAAAAATGCGATTACCGCCAACCTTATGTTTTTTCTTATTGTACCAAAAGTGCCCACTTTGCCCATGTTTTGGAAGAGGCACTCAAGCACAATGCACATGTAGAGCTTTCTTCAGCATTTGATACTGATATAGTACTGAATCTGTTGGAAAAAGGACAGCTCAATAAAGATGTTTATATTCTCTGCAACGGCTATAAAACGCCCGATTATTTTGCAGGTATTCAGCGCATGATTCATGCCGGACTCAATGTAATTCCAATTTTGGACTGCAAGAGCGAGCTCCGCGTATATGAAACTTTCGATGCGCCAGAGATTAATGTAGGCATGCGTATTGCCACCGAGGAGGAACCGACCTTCGACCTTTATACCTCGCGTTTTGGTATCCGCCGTACTGAGCTGCTCGATTTTTACCGTTACCGCATACACAAGCATCCGAAAATTAAATTGAAGATGCTGCACTTCTTTATATATACAGGTATTCGCGATACAACCTATTATTGGTCGGAGCTGCACAAGTATATTAAGATGTATGCACAAATGAAACAACTTTGTCCAGATCTGGAAATGCTCAATATAGGCGGTGGCTTACCGATTCAAGGATCATTGGAATTCAAATACGATTATCAGTACATGGTAGATGAAATCGTAAGTCAGCTGAAAAGTTATTGTGATGAGAAAAATGTAATGGAACCCATTCTTGTTTCTGAATTTGGATCATTTACAGTAGGAGAGAGCGGTGCTTCAATTTTTAAGGTATTAGGAACAAAACGTCAGAACGATCGTGAAATCTGGTATATAATCGACAACTCATTTATTTCAACACTCCCTGATATGTGGGCTGATAAACAACGCTTTATCATGCTTCCGATCAATAAGTGGGATGTTGAATATCAGCGGGTAATCCTAGGCGGACTCACCTGTGACAATGATGATTATTACAATGTGATTTCAGAAGATGAGGAATTGTTCCTTCCTGTCATCGAACCGGATGATGTGGAACCGCTTTATGTCGGATTTTTTCATACCGGCGCATATCAGGATTCGCTGTCAGGTTATGGTGGAGTGCATCACTGTCTGATTCCTTCCCCAAAACATATATTGGTGGATGTAGATGATGATGGAAATTTGATTTTTAAATTGTTCGCACCCGAGCAGCGTTCTCAGGAAGTAATGAAATTGTTGGGTTATATTTAAAGACTGTATATTATTGCAATATAAAGGGACTGTTTCTAATAGAAACAGTCTCTTACTTTTAATGGAATATGAAGAATGCTTTTTTTGTAACAGGAATAGGTACAGATGTTGGAAAAACAGTAGTATCATCAATTTTGCTTGAAGCGCTGCAGGCTGATTATTGGAAACCTGTGCAGGCAGGGGACTTAGCTTTTGGTGATAGCGATAGAGCTAAATCTTTGATAACAAATAAAAAGTCTCAGTTTCATCCTGAAACTTACAGATTGAATACTCCGGCTTCTCCGCATTTTGCGGCTGAGATGGATGGGATTGAAATAAGGCTCGATGCTTTTCAATTGCCAAAAACAGAAAACACGCTTATCGTGGAGGGTGCTGGCGGTTTGTTGGTGCCACTGAATTCCATAGAAACAGTACTTGACCTTATTCAAAAATTAAAGATACCGGTAATTTTGGTTTCCAGAAACTACTTAGGCAGCATCAATCATACAATGCTTTCTGTTGAGGTATTGAAACAAAGAAACATTCCTATTGCCGGCATTGTATTTAACGGTGTCCCTAATCCAGCAACTGAATCCTGGATTTTGAATGCAAGCGCTTTGACCTGTTTGGCCAGAATTGGAAATGCAGATGGAGAAGTTGATCGCAGTTTTATTTTAACTCAGGCAGAATTAAATAAAGAAAGTATAATCAAAATATTGACAATATAAATTATTGATAAAATTTGCCGTTCAAATATTTTAACCGTCAAGACCCGTAATAATGCGAGTTTTGGCGGTTTTTTTATTTGTTTTATCTATGGGCTGTTTTGTTAAAGTATGCAAAAAGATGAAATTATTTGTCAAAAAATTTGGAAATAAAATCAAAATGATGAAACTTTGTGCCGTTGTCTTATGTTTCTGTCATCAATATAGTTAGAATCGGACAATGGAGTGAATCGTGATTTTGAACCGTTAAAATTTATTTTCAGCTTATGAGACAAATGAGAATTACCCCGAAGATTACTGAGCGAGAGAGTCTTTCACTGGATAAATACCTGAGTGATATTGGTAAGATTGAATTGCTTAGACCTGAACAGGAGGTTGAGCTGATTAACCGGTATAAAAAAGGAGATACGGAGGCATTCAATAAACTGACAAGGGCAAATCTGCGCTTTGTTATTTCTGTTGCAAAACAATATCAGAATCAGGGCATGCCACTGGGAGATCTGATCAATGAAGGCAATTTAGGTTTGATAAAAGCTGCAAGGCGATTTGATGAAACTAAGGGTTTTAAATTTATTTCCTATGCGGTCTGGTGGATCAGACAATCCATTATGCAGGCAATTATGGAGGATTCCCGCATGATCCGTATTCCTAACAATAAGTCATGTATCAAAAATAAAATGAAACAGGCAATTCAAAGTTTTCTTCAAAGTTTTGAACGGGAGCCCAGCTGCGAAGAACTCGCAGATATGCTGAATATGAAAGAAAAAGAAGTTGACTTGCTCCTTGCAAGTACACACAAACATATTTCAATGGATGAACCCCTTGGCGGTGAATATGCAGACGATAATGTTACGCTGCATGATCATATGTATTGCCATGAAGACGATCTGCCGGAAACGGAATTATCCAAAGATGACAATCGTAGATTGCTTTATAATGCCATAAAGCGTTTGGACAGTAGAGAACAGGAAATATTGAAAGCCTATTTTGGTCTTGGTGGCTGCAGTCCGATGAATTTGGAAGAGGTAGGTGAGTTATGTGGACTGACCCGAGAGAGAGTCAGACAGATTAAAGAAAATGCGTTAATTCGACTGCGCTCCAAAACAAATAAACAAGTTTTGATGGCCTGTCTTTCCTAAAAAAGCCGACAGTGGAAAATCGTCGGCTTTAAGGTTTATATTTCCTGACAGTTATTTTTTTGCACCTGCATCTTCCTGTAAATTAATAATCTTTTGATTTTTATTGTAATAAGCCTATCCAAGCGGAGGAACCAAATTTATTTATTTGATATAAATCGGTGTCAAGTTCTATCATTATTTTTAATAATTCCATATTGTCATTGAATACAGATTCATAAGCAAGCGCTAAGGATAATTATTCTTTTAGGTTTTTCAAAGAGTTTTGCAGCCTGTTTCAATAGGATTTTATTTCAGTTTGATTGTTTTTTACAACAGCTGAAAATAATTTATACTGTAGGACATACTCGATTTCACCTGAGCAGATTTTTCAGGGTAGCTCTAGGTCTTATTTTGACAAAATAAATGTTTCAAAAACCATATCGAATTTATATGGTATTATTGGTATTATTTAAAAAATCCTCCAAGTAAGATTGACTTGGAGGATTAAATACTTGTTTCCTATTGTTAATGCTTATTTGTTAATACCCAAAGCTTTTAACCCATTTACTGTAGCTATACGAGCCAATTGATCAATGTCGTAGAAGTGACAGGCCTCGAGCATTACTCGCAATTCAGTCCAGAGATCTCCGTCTGAGAAAGGTTTGTAAATATCGCAGATATTGTCGGTGCCGAAAGCTACGGTAATGCCTTCAGGTACCATTTCATCAACCGGAGTAATTGCATTGTGACTTGGTGCCAAACGCTCGGTGCGGTTGTGATCGATCCAGGCAGTAGGGCAGGAGATAGCGATCAGATCTGCTTCGCGCATCAGTTTGTAAACTTCAGAGCGGTATTTTTTCGGATGTGCTGCCAATGAAATACAGTGAATAGCAGAAACTTTGCCCTGCATTCCGTGTTCGATAGTTTTGCGGGCCAATTGCTCTGTTTCGCGCTCGTCATCCGTATTGAACTGGTCAACGTGAACATGAACTAACTTATTGAATTTCTTGGCAGTAGAAAGCAATATGTCCAAATGTTCGTCTTCACGGCCAAAGTCTTTAGCAGGAAGTCCGCCGATGATATCTACAAAATCAATTGACATATCAAACCAGTAGCGGGCTTTTGGATCGATAACGCCTTTTAATACCTGATTGGAGAAACGAATTTCAATATCTTTGCCATAATTCTCGCGTAGTTTAATAGCTGCTTTCAATGCCTTATCTTCAATTTTTTCATCTACATCGACAAAAGTTCCCATTGCCTGTGCACCCTGAGCAATTAGCATTTCAGTGGCTTTCACCATGCGACGGTAGATGTCGTCAACAGTTGCAGCTTTTTTCATTTCATCCACCAAATGCCATTTCTCTTTAAGATAAGAATAGGTATATTGGAAATTTTCCTGATTAAGCGTATAAGCTCTGTCCAAGTGTGCGTGAGTATTCACCCAACCGCCATAAGATTTGATTTTGTCGAGTACGAGTTGCTTCGGATCCATATTGTTAAAAAAGATGAAAGGTTGAAGATTAAAGATGAAAGATTGAAGTTGAAAGACTCTATTTAATTTCAGCAGACTGAAATCAATAACAAATTTGATTTTTATCAGTTAAAAAAATGCCCGATGCAGCACTTCAGTACTAACATCGGGCAGTGAATTATTTTCCCAATAGCTTATTTAATGCATTGTCAATATTTTGGAATGGAAACTGTTTCAAAACATCGGTGGCAAGCTCCTGAATTTTATCATTGCAGAGATTGCCAATACTCCCTTCATGTGTGTGATTGACATCGTAGTTTGGTTCAAATTGGCCTTTTTCAATGTCTTCGCCAACAATTCTGTAAGCATCGCGGAAAGAAGTGCCCTTCAAAACCATATCATTGACAACTTCAACACTGAATAAATAGTCGTAAATGTCAGATTTTATGGCATTTTCATTGATTTTAATATGCTGCAGACTATAATCGGCAATTGCGGTACAATCTTTGATTTCAGCAAAAACAGGCAGGAAACTTTCTTTGATAATCTGAAGATCGCGATGATATCCTGAAGCAAGATTTGCCGTAATCAGCATAATCTCGGTAGGTAATGCCATGATTTTATTGCATTTGGCACGAATCAATTCAAATACATCAGGATTCTTTTTGTGCGGCATAATACTTGACCCTGTTGTCAAATGTGCCGGGAAACTGATAAAACTGAAGTTTTGATTGATATAAAGGCAGACATCCTGTGCCATTTTTGCCAGGGTAGCTGCCACCGAAGCCAATGCTTCTGCAACGATGCGCTCGGTTTTTCCACGGCCCATCTGTGCGTAAACTACATTGTAATTAAGGGTGTCAAAACCAAGCAACTGCGTGGTCATGGTACGGTTGAGGGGGAAAGAAGAGCCGTACCCGGCAGCCGATCCCAAAGGATTTTTGTTGGAAATGCGGAAAGCAGCCAATAAAACCTGCAAATCATCGACCAGACTTTCGGCATAAGCGCCAAACCAAAGTCCGAAAGAAGAGGGCATTGCTACCTGATAATGTGTATAGCCCGGCAACAATACATGTTTGTATTTTTCACTAAGCGAAATCAGTGTATTGAACAATGGTTCAATCAGGTCAACCACTTCACGCAACTCAGTGCGGATAAAGAGCTTCATATCCAAAAGTACCTGATCATTGCGGGAGCGGCCACTATGGATTTTTTTACCCATTTCACCAAGGCGGCGGGTCAGAATCAGTTCCACCTGAGAGTGAACATCTTCAATGCCGTCTTCAATGACAAAATTACCTTCGACGATTTCATCGTAAATTTTGCGCAATTCTTTAACGAGAATGGGTAATTCAGCTTTTTCCAATAACCCGATACTTTCCAGCATCGTGATATGTGCCAATGTACCTGTAACATCGTGTTTGGCGAGTAAAACGTCCAATTCTCGGTCTCTGCCGACGGTGAAACGTTCGATCTCCTTGTTGACTTCGGTGCCTTCTTTTTGCCAGAGTTTCATGCTGATAATGTTTAAAATTACAGCGACAACCATATTTAATCGAAGTCCCATTTTTGGGTTCTGTTGCGCTCCGCAAAGTTAGGGCTTAGAAACTGAATAGCCAAAGAAAGTTTTGAAATTTAGAAAAAAATTGTTGATGCTGTATAAGGACAGCAGACTTAGAAGCGGGTAAAAAAATTAAGAACTCATTAGAATAAAAACAGGTGTTTACATATGGTGAAATCATTTATTCAATAATATCTTCTTTATTTTCTTTTTGAGGCTGTAAAACAGAAAACGATTTGTCAAAAAAATGAGAATTTGGTATGGTAATTATTTCGTTTTCTTTCGTTTTTAAATGTGTAAAAAAATAATTTAATTCGGTTACTTCTCCTTCAAACTGATAGTCTTTATGTATTACCTTTATAGTATTGCCAATTTTTTTAGGATCAGAACTAAAAAAGCACCGATTTTTAGTTGTATTTTATTGAAATTCATATATTTATTTAGATTGTTTAATGATTTTACTATTTTTTTTGGTGATAAAACAACTGTAATTTGAAGATTTGCCAGAATAAATACAAAGATGATTGTTATAATTCATAAAATTATATTTATATTTACAATGAAAAGCATAAAAATCTATTATGAATTATACCTTGAACCAACTTCAGATTTTTTTAAAAATCGTTCAAACACAAAGTGTTACAAAAGCAGCTGAAGAGTTGCACTTGACACAGCCAGCTGTTTCTATACAGCTTAAAAATTTCCAGGAACATTTTGATATTCCTTTAACAGAAGTTCTTGGAAGGAAAATCTATATTACCGAATTTGGTAGGGAAATAGCAGAAACTGCTGAAAGTATTATAAATCAGATATATGCCATAAACTATAAAACAATGGCCTATAAGGGGCAATTGTCAGGCAGATTAAAAATATCTGTTGTGTCTACCGGGAAATATGTAATGCCTTTTTTTCTTTCTAATTTTATGCAGCAGCATTCCGGAGTGGAATTAGTAATGGATGTTACGAATAAGAGTAAAGTTGTAGAGAGCTTTGAAAATAATGAGTTAGATTTCGCATTAGTTTCAATTATTCCAACTTCACTGAATATTGAAAAACTCGATTTGCTTCAAAATAAATTATTTCTGGTAGGAAATTCCAAAAATAAATTTGAAAGTGGTACTGAGGTAAAAGAACTTTTTAGAGATCTGCCTTTAATATTTAGGGAAAAAGGATCGGGTACCAGACAAACAATGGAGAGTTTCATTAAACAAAATAACTTATCATACCTAAAAAAGATGGAATTGACTTCCAATGAAGCTGTGAAACAGGCATTGTTGGCAGGGTTGGGATATTCTATTATGCCATTGATAGGGATAAAAAATGAACTGCATAATAATGAACTGCAGATTATTCCGATAAACGGTCTGCCAATAATTACAAATTGGAGCCTGATATGGTTGAAGGAAAAGAAACATTCACCTGTTTCAATTGCGTTTTTGGATTATTTGAAAATCCAAAAAACACAGATTGTGGAGGATCAATTCAGTTGGTATGAAAAGTATTAAATCAGATTTTATATAGCTTTTTGACCAAAAACTAAAAGAGTTATTCGGAAATCATCCGAATAACTCTTTTATAGTTTAACACTTGTGCTAATTCCTACAACGCAGCAATTTTCTCGTCAAACAATTTTGCAGAAGCATCTGTAAATACAAAAGTTGCTCTGATATACTTCAAAGTTTTCAACTCAGTTTCAGTGACGCCTCTTCCATCTGCAGCAGATTCAAAAAGTCCTTCAACTTCGTCTTTTGAAATTTTGCCTTCGCCTTTACCTGTTGTGTATTCTTTTGCAAGGTCAAGCAATTCCTTTTCATACTTTTCTCCATCAATAGTTACGTAAGCCATTGTAGTTAAATTTAATAGGTGAATAAATGGTAGTTATTGAAACTTTTATTAGACGTATTATTCTTCGACTTCATAAAACTACTAAATTTGGATAAATTTCCATGCGATTTTGAGATTTTTCTGTTAGTCGGCAAAAAATATTGTTGACATTTATTAACAAAGCCTATGTTCTCGCCATGCGGGATCTAAAATATTTTATCCTCGGCAGCTAAAATTGGCATGTTTTGGACAGCCCATTTTTATATACTGTCAAATGCTGACTTGGTTTTGTTATTCAATAAAATATTGTATTAGATTCTTTCTAATCCTATTATATATAATTTCGATTTTTATGAATACAGGGAATCGAAGAATTTATTTCATATTTTTTTGTCCCACTTAATTATTTGTTTTGGAGTCAATTGTTTCTGTTATTTCATTAATGATTTTTAAAATATTCCTTTTGTGTATATCCAATAAATTTGATTGATCTTCAAATGGCTCA
>CAINVS010000550.1 GCA_903854205.1 uncultured Bacteroidota bacterium
AATAATAGTATTACTATCATTTTTATTAGTTAAATATTTTTTATAAGTATTTTACTATTATATTTGCCTTTAAAATAATTTTCCAATATGGCCATCAAAATCTCATTCAAAGTCAATGAAGCTGTATTTCTGCGTGATCCGGAAAAAAGCGAATTGGGCAGAGCCATTATCAAACACAGCATAGATCTGATTAATAATCTTGGCTTTGAGGCTTTTACTTTCAAAAAATTGGCAATTGAAATGGGAACTACTGAAGCATCGATTTACAGGTATTTTGAAAACAAACACAGACTACTGTTATATATTATCAGTTGGTATTGGAAATACATGGATTTTTTACTGGATTATCAATTACAAAACTTAACAGATCAAAAAATAAAACTCAAAACCATTATCAGGTTGCTTACTCATGAATTGCCTATCAATGCCGGTGAGCTAGATTATAACATAAAATTTTTGAATCAAATTGTCATTACAGAAAGTAGTAAAGTTTATCTGGTAAAAGAAGTTAACGAAATCAACAAAAGTGAAGTTTTCAAGCCTTACAAGGAGTTATGTGCGAAAATTGCTTTGGTTATTTCTGCTTACAATAAAAAATATCCTTATCCAAAATCTTTGAGCAGCACCATTATCGAAGCCTCTCATCACCAACAGTTTTTTTGTCAGCATTTGCCCCGCCTCACAGATGTAACACCAAAAAATAAAAATGAATTCGCCTGCCAGTTTATAGAGAATTTGGTTTTTGGGGTTTTGGGGAATTGAGGTTAAACGTTTTAAGGGTTTAAGTCGCTACGCTGGTTTAAGGGTTTAAAAGTTCAAAAGGTTCATTGGGTTTAAAAGGTTGAGTGAGAGTTTATGTTTTTAAATTTTTCATTTTAAATTTTGAATTCCCAAAATGTAAAGTATATTTGTCTAAATGTAAACTTTACTTGTTATGCCAAAAGTGACTGATTATTTTAATAAACCACTTAATTTACTCCCGAATTACTTTAAAAAAATAGGATTGGGATTTATTCTAGCCTCTGTTGTTTTTGTTGTTTCTGTAAAAATTTCAGGCATACACCCCACTGCCGAGAAAAAAGAAATGATGAAAACTATTTCGAGAGATGTTGTCCTGCTTGGAATGATGTTTATTGCATTTTCCAAAGAGAAAGATGAAGATGAATTGACAATGCTTATAAGAATGAAGGCTTTAGCCTCGGCATTTGTTTATATTGTAATTTTCAAAATTGTCAGCGATGTTTTTGGCATTATAGACCAAGAACTCATTGAAAATATGAATGGGTATTTTTTTCAAATGATGATCTGGTATTTTTTTATTTACTACTCTGCAAAATTGTTACGCTAACATTGAGAAATAGAATCAAAATAGAAAGAGCCATCATGAATATCACCCAGCAAGAGCTGGCGGAGAAAGTAGGTGTGTCACGTCAAACGATTAATTCCATTGAATCGAACCGATATATTCCTTCCACAACATTGGCGATTAAACTTTCCAATTTGTTTAATAAACCGGTGAATGAGATTTTTGAATTGGAGGAGGATGATTAAAAGCCCCCTCAATCCCCCAAAGGGGGACTTTGATTGTGTTTTGTTGATTGTTTGATTGTTTGGTGTTTGGCGTTTTTTGTTTGGTATTTTTTGTTGTGCTTTGAGGGAACCTCTTGAACATTTTGAACTCCTGCCTGCCGGCAGGCAGGAATTAAACCTTTTGAACAAATCCACTTTACAACACAAAGTCACTTTCAGTAGGCTTTGTTATGAAGGCAATAACGAGGTCAAAAGACCTTCGTCAGCCTATCCT
>CAINVS010000551.1 GCA_903854205.1 uncultured Bacteroidota bacterium
GGTTTGTCGTCGGGCAAGGCTACGATGCGGTTGGATTTATTGGTTTTATACCAGATCTCTACTTGTTGTCCAAGTTGATAATTGCAGGGTAAGGTAAAGGTCGATGAAAAATGTCGATGCGAACCGTTTTGGGTTTTAAAATCTACAACGGGCGCTTCGGTTCCATCGCCGGAGCGATGGGGTCGGATTTCAGTAACCGTTCCCGTCGTACGGATACCATACTTCAACACATATTCGATCTCATGCTCTTTTTGGTACGCAATAATAAGGCAATACGTGCCAACGAGTGCAATTATAGACAGGATATAGGGCGGCAAATAATCGTATGGGTTGATCATGTTGTTACCTTTTGACGCAGGGGCGGACATGCAACATTTGATGATGCTTTTCTTTTGGCGAAAGGTAATAAGGTAGGAACATTATTTCATTTAATATTTTTCAATGATAAAACACTATACGTTTCCGTCATTTTAAAATTTGGCCTAAAGGTTAGATGAATCTCATTTAAGTCATCATCCGTATAAAATCCAACGATATCATCCGATATGTCATGAATAGCCCCCTCTGTATATTTAACAGCCTTTTCAAAACACCATAATTTTTTGTTTACAATAATGACAAACCCTTGGTCCATAAACCCGGTTAAAAATCCTCTGGTTGTGATTGAATATGCGCTATTATTCGTGATTTTATTTCCACCATCCATACTATCCAATATTGGACTATCTTGCGATAGGTTGAAATAGAAGGATAGGAACACATATACCATACTTATTTGCAGCACAAGCCTGATATAAAATTGTTCAGGGCTTACCCATTTTGAAAGCAAAAGATTCAGCGCAAACACAAAAAACAATAAAAAAAGCATATCCAGCCAATCGTAGATAAAGCTCAGATTAAAAGTTACCTCCGTGTATAACCAACCAAAATAAACCAGGACGTAACTTAGTAGTATATAATTTAAAGTCTTACTTAAACCTATTTGCTGGAAAAGCCGCCATCCGAAAATTGAAATAATGATTAGTAGGATCATTATTTATTCAAGTGCTTTTCAATGATTTCTTGCACCTCCGGCACCGTCATTTTAGCAATTTTAGCGATTCTATCCATTCCCAATTCGTCTTCGTGCATGCCAATCACAAGTTCGATTTTCCCCTTCATCTCTGCCTTATCTAACCTCGCCCGGTCATCCTCTTCCCGCATAAAGGCATACGCATAGGCGTCCAATTCTTCTTGTGTCCAGGTTTGCACGTTTGCTTCCTCGTATGCTGATTTTAAGCCTTCATCATTCGTGTTTTCAGGCACGACTTCGAGACTTTCTGCATTTTTGATAAAGTAAACCCACTTTTCAATCAGGGTTTTAAGTTCATGCAGTTCCAATTTGAATTTTGGCAACTCAATGAAGGTGAACTCCATATCCTTGATGGTCTGTTCTCCTGTCTCAATGTCTCGTACTTGACTCCGGCTGATGTAGTTTTTATTCTCCGTATGCTTGAAATCAAGAATGCCAATAAAAATCACGGGACGCAGTTTTCGGTAAAAATCTGCCCGTTTGATTTGGTCGGAGTAACTTTTCGAGGAGTAAAAAAGCACCCGCTTCTCAAAACCGTCCATGTCTCCGACTTGCATCTCAATGATGTACGTTCGGCCTACTTGGTCGGTTGCCTTGACATCAATGATGGTTACTTTCCCACCTTTAAGTTTGGGCAGTTGGTACGGGTTGAGGATGGAGACTTGCTTGATCAATTGATCGTCTTGAAAGTCCAATGCAGCATTCAGAAAAGAAATGAGCGTTTCTTTTCGGTTTTCATTGCCGAATATTTTGCGAAAAGCGATATCGTTTTTTACATCTGCGAACTGCATAAATCGAATCTTTGTACAAAGATACTGGAAACAGGCAAAATGGCAAATTTAAACACAAATAGTTTTACTTTTTCTTTCCGCCGCGCTTGCTCTTCTCATCCCTCCACCTCGATGCTCCAGCGTGGCGGCAACCGCTCAATCTGCCACCGCTGCTGCTGCGTCATCCCAAGGCAAAATGAAATTATACAAATTCGGAATCCAATTCCGAATTTGTATAAAAAATTCAAATCAGTCATTTATCTGCCGCAGCAGGCGTTCTACTCAAAGAGCACAGCCGCTGTAC
>CAINVS010000552.1 GCA_903854205.1 uncultured Bacteroidota bacterium
CCTTATACGCCGCCGCAATAGGTTATTTTAATCTTCATATTCAATTTCAGGAAGCCTATTGCTATGGCGTATAAAAAGTTCATAATCAAGGCTCTTTTGATGCACTTGTGGTGCAAAAATAATGATTTTTTCCCAAAAGACATCTACGTATGCAGCATTCCGGCTTTGTTTCAAGGCTAAAAGGATATTGCGCAAAAACAAAAACTCCAATTGCTCAAGCGTCTCCGTTGCAATTTGCGAAAGATCAAAATTCTGGTAGGTTTGCTCTGCTTCTCCACCATTTACCGGCTTTTTAGAAATGCTATTTTATTGCTACCATTTATAGACACTTCATCCCAAACATAACCTAGATAAAGTGCAACTAATCATACTACTGGACATTTTCACAAAACGTATAATTGCTAGGGTTTAATGCATTAAATACATATTGCAGGAATTCGATAAACTTGAAACGCTTGTTCGTCAAAATACGCAGCCCCATCCTAGGATATCGAGACTCCCTGGGTTTCTGTTCTGATATCACCCGGATCAAAAGACTTATTCAGGAATAAACAAAGTCAACACAACGGTAACAATGGCTAAACCCAGTGTAGCATATTGTCGAATAAGCGCAAACAATTAGAAAAAAGATAAGTAAGTTCCCAAAGTTGCTAAAAAAATGATGATGCTCTTCTCTAAAGAATGAAGGGCTTAAAAAACTCCCGACATCATTTTACCATGTACACACAACAACGCACCAAACATTTATTTTTGTTATTTGGCTTTACATTTTTAATGGCCATTACTACGCAGGCACAGGGTTTCCTCCTTGGCATCGAAGCGGGCTTTGGTATGCATACCGTCAAGTTTTCGGATTCATATCAAGATTTGTTTGTTCAGGAAACAGGTGTTTCCTATATCAATTCGCGCCGTTCTGGCCTTCAGGGTGGTATACGCCTGGGCTGGCAGTTCAACCGTAATTTTTCCATTTCGGTGTCACCTACCATTATGCAGAAAGGCACGCGTTACGAAACGGCAGAAAACGGAACGTTTGAACTGACTGACAGAAATGGCAATAGCTATACGGCAGTTGGTTACATCAAATGGTCTGAGCAATACACCGCAGTACAGAATCCGGTATTACTAACGGGACGACTGCCGCTATTTGGCGAACGTTTTGGCATGACATTCAGTCTAGGGCCCAGTTTTAACTTTTTGCTCAGCGGCAAAGGCGAGGCGGTGCTTGAAACGCAGCAAAAAACGACCCCACTCGATTCTTATAAAATAAAATTTGGAAGTAGCCGCACCGACGATTACACTGGCTTTGACGTCAGCGTGGTTTTTGCACCAGGTATTGCCATTGACCTGGATGAAAATGGTGCTTTCCGGCTTTTTACCGAAGTACGCTTTGACGTTGGGCTCCGCGATATGACCACCCAGGCACGAAAAGACTTCGTTGCTGATGATGGAATTGATATCCTAGGAACGCGTAAAATGCGTAGTACCCTGCTGACTGTAGGCGTGAGCTTTTGCCCCGGATGCGTTTGGGAATAGCAATTTTTCAAAAGTGGCGCGGCACTTCGGCCGCGCCATACACTTTTCATACGATGAAAGAATGTCTGAATTGTTTCAGCCTGAACGAGTCGCACATCGAAAAATGTTCGTATTGCCGAATGCGTGGTCGTTTTCGCCCTATAACCCCACCCGAACGATCCCCTTCCGCTTCCAAGACTCCCAATTCGGTTGCCTGCCCCAATTGCGGCTTTAGCGCAGAAGGACAAGCATATTGCCCACATTGCCGGTTTCCAATACGTGCTGGCTTGCAAGTAACAGCGCTACGGTCTTATGCACCAATCGAATCACAACCAAAATACCAAACTATTTTCAAATTTAACCAACGATAACGACCTGTAAACATGGCTCGACGCGAAATACAAGTATTTAACATGTCCTTTCTGGATATGATGACCAACTTTCTGGGCGCTGTGATTATTCTTTTTCTGCTTTCGGCTCAAAACATTTCGAAGGCACCCGCCGGAAGCGGCTTGGTCCGCAAAGTAGAAGGCAGTTACGACCTCGACCGACTCGTTTTACACGGCCAGACAACCAATGTGAAAATCGGTGACACACTAATGCTGGTTGTAAAAGACAATCAGGTGGTAGCTTCTTCCGACAATAAGGGTTATGCTACAGACCCTAAACCAGCGCGTCCTTATGTAGACACTACTGGAATGACCAAACCCAACAACCCTGGCGAGGCCATCATCATTGAATCGGCCATAACCTCTAAATGCAATGATGCTGGTACGCCTAAACCTGGGGATGACTCATATACGATCGACATCAAAGTAACCAAATCCGGCAAAAAAGGCATTTTTTGTTATATTGATAATCAGTTGGTTACTTATGACAAAAACACTACACTGGGCCCTTTTTTGATTCTAAATGGGACAAAAACGCTTTCGATACGCGATGGGCAAAACGCCTCATTGACCAAGAATGTACCCATAAATCCGCCGCAACCTTGTAGTAAATCAGATCCACCGCCACCGCCCGCCATAACAGCACCTCCAGTTGCCGGGATGATCAATTTTTACGCAAAGTGGGACGACCCCAAGGACAAAGTTAACATTTATGTTAAGAAGGGGAGCCGATGGGTATATGGTGGAAAAACTCATGATGACCAAATTGGCGCCTGGAGCGAATTAGAGGCTAAAACCGGTATTTTTAAGCGCGAAAATACCAATGTTGAGACTGTTCGCCAAAACAGCAACTTTATTCCAGGGACTTATCAAATTTACCTCCATTACAAAGGCACGAAGGGCATGAAACAACCCCAAAAAGAAGTGTCTGTGACCCTTTGGCTGATCAATGCAAAATACCCCAGCGAAACAAAACAATTACCGGTCAAGATTCCTTACTCCAAAAACAGCCCGATACGAGGGGCAGGAAAAGCCCTTGTAACCGTAGAAATAACAAACGATGGGCATTTTAAAATTATCTAAACCTTAAACATTTTCCACATCATGCAACAACAATTATTTTCCAATACCCGCGTCGTCAACCTTGTCATCAGCATCCTCGGCGCGTTCCTTTTTTGGCAGGCGGCCAGTTTGTTGGCCGACTTAACTGCTGGAACAGGCCTGCATCCAATGTTTCGAGTACTAGGAGGCTCAGGTGTAGCATTCGTTAAAATACTGGCTTACCTCACTTTTATCTTTGGTGTATTGGAACTTCGGGAGCGCAGCAAACAAATTGCCAAAGAGGAGCAGGGATTTCATTTTGGGCTGCTACCCACCCAGGAACAGCTGGTGCTTACTCCTGAGGAGGTAGAACAGATTAAACACGAAACCCTAAAAATGGAGCAGAAAGGCCAGTTTTTTTTCGTGTCGTCCATCATCAAAAAAACCTGTACCCAGTACCGCAACGATAACAACATAGGTGATACTATGCAGGCTTTGGACGCCCACTTGGATGCCAGCCAGAAACAACAGGAAGGCCAACTCGAGACAGTCCGCTACATCATCCAAACGGTGCCGATGCTTGGCTTTATTGGCACGATCATCGAACTGACCGCTTCGCTGCGTCTTGTAAAAAACTTTCAAAAGACCGGCGACATTACAGAGGTCAGCAACGCCTTATATAGTGCTTTCGATGCCACCCTGGTAGCATTGGGGCTGACTATTATTTTAACTTTCCTGTACCACCGGCATATCGAAAACCTTGATGTATTCTTCGCCCGCATCAAAGCGTATATAATGGATAATTTGGTGTCGCGGATATATAATCGGTAGGTTTTGATCGCTGGAATGCCAGTTCTATTTCATAAAAATTCATGCGCCTGGAAGGTGGAAAACCAAACGGTCGGCACACCGGATAAAAAGTCCTCCATTCGGCGCATGAACATGAAAATTAATATTACGTGTTTGATAAATGCTTTTTATTTGTGGTGTACCATATAGGATAGGACGAAAGCCAAATGAAAAGTTTTTTTAATTTTTTTCTGATTGATTGCTAAAAATAGGCACCGTGTCCTCTCATAATATCAAAACAAGTGTCTATCATGCTGGAACAACTTTACCATCATCAATACCTCCCCTTTTTGGCTTGGGTACTGCGCAACAAGGGCCAGGAGGCCGACGCGCAGGATGCGTTTCACGATGCTTTCTGCGCCGTGGAAGCGCAACTCCGAAGATCCGATCACGAGATCGCAAACCCGGGTAATTACCTCCATTGGACTTCCAAGACATGCTATTTCGCACTCTGCCGCCAAAGAGGCCGCTTTATTCCCACCGATTTTCAGGATGTTTCTAATAAAGATGCAGAGCAAGATGAAGCCCCTTCGACAATGGGAGAATCGGCAAGCGATCTTTCATCTATTTCGACCGAGGAAGAGATATCGCCCAACGGAGCGGCGTTAAAAGAAGTCGACTCCATACGTTACGACCCCAACAACTGGGGTATCGTACGCGAATGCCTGCCAGACCTCAGCGTGCGTCGCCAGTTTATCCTGACTTTATATTTTACCCTGCTTACAGCGGCTGAAATTAAAGGAAAAAAGGCACAACCAGGCGAATTGGTAGTTACAGTCGCACAAGCCTGCCGCAAGGCTTTTGGCACAAAGGATACATCTGGCAGCATCAATGTAGATAAATCGCGCGCACTCGATGATTTGCGCGAGGCCCTGTATCGCCGCTACCCCGATCAGGTGCGCTTCCTAAAAAGCAAACATGATCAGCACAAAACACAATTGAAGAAAAATCGTCCACCCAACAAAAAATAACATGATTCCGACCCATCAGACTAAAAACACCACCTTTCACTCAAGTTATCACTTGACAAAAATTGAATATCATGCAAGCGTTTAAATATATCGACCTGTTTGAACAATATATCCTCGGTGCCCTCGCCCCACAACAACGGGCCGAATTTGAACAACGTCTTCAATCCGAGAAGGACTTCGCCCAAGAATGGGCTGATTACCAGTTTATACTTCAGGGCTTTAAACAAGGAATCCGTCAATCCGTCGCCAACATTGAAGCCGATGCTATCCGTGATAAACTCCGCAGTAAAGGCTTCTTCGAAGAGGCCAGAAAGCAAGTGGATGAGGTACTGGCCAAAGAGGCGGACCAACCAACCGAAGACTTAACTATGAAAGTACAAACGAACAACGCGATTGGCACAGCGCAAAGTGCATACTTAGGAAACATAACCGAAGACTCATCTATGAAAGTACAAACGAACAACCTCTGGCGACGCTGGGCGGTAGCTGCTGGACTGGCGGGGTTGGTGGTGGCGGGGTGGTTGCTCATGCCGGTAAATAAAACGGAGGTCTTTAGTGGAGCAGTAGGGCAGGAAAAAAAATCTCTGGCTGGTCTGGTATCAGGTACTAATTATGCAGGAAGTGAATTTGACAGTTTGAAAATATTATGCGATATGGAAAAATATACAGAGGCCAGAAATTATTACAATAGTATTCCTCTAAATAAAAGAGGAAATGAATGTACCTATTTAGTGGGGATGACTTGGCTTTATGAGAACAATTCGTTATCTGCACTTCCATATTTTGAAGAAATTATGGACGATGATAAAACGCTGGGAGATTTTAGAGCAAAGTCCTATTTTGCTGCCGCTCTTTGTCATTTTGGTTTAAAAAATAAGGAAAAAGCATTAAGAACACTTGACACTCTTGAGGATTTTCTCAAAAACGATGAAAATCGAATATTGAAGTTAAAAGATTCAGGGAATTCGTGGATTCAAATTCCCGACTACATTTCAGGGTACCGTAATAAAAGTTTGGAACTTAGAAGGAACCTCAAAAATCAATCATTCCCCTCATAACTAACTTTCCGACAGAATCGAACCACCTCATTTCATAATTTCCAAATACATGAAAATCAGTTCATTTTTTTTATTCTTCATGCTTTTAAATACTAGTTTGATTGCGCAATTGCCGGAGTGTGACGCAACTGCTTTGATCACTGAAGACAACGCGAATCTAATAGCACAAAAACTCAATAATATTTATGGTGGAGGTAGTTGTCCAACAGTTTTTTATGATACAGGAGGTTCAATTGCTACACTCGGAAAGGATTATCGCATTCGAGTCAGTTGGGAAACCATTAAAATCTTAAAAGAATTTGGCTGTGCTGCTGACGACTGCCTTGCCATAATACTTGCGCATGAACTTCGACATTTTCATCAGCGTGAAACGGGCGTTAGCTATGGCTCTAATGCCTCTTTATCTGAACTTGATGCAGACCTGTTCGGATTACTCGTGGCGCATTTGGCTGGCTATTCCGCAGGGATCAAAAATTATGATGCTATGCTCATTGCCCTGAAATTAAGAGATTCTAAGGTACACTCAGACTTGCAACAACGTATTCAAAATGACAACATTATCAAAAAACGCCTAAATGAGATCATCCCTTTGTACCAAGCAGGTATATATAACCTACTGATAGGCGGCACAACCGAGCTCAACCGTGCAGCCGCTTGTTTCAAAATGGCCAATGCCAATTTAGAACAGGGAAATGATAAGTTTGAATTCCCTCAGTTTAATTACCAGTTGGGGTTGGTGTATTTTTTAAAGGCTTTGGGGGAGTATGGAGGTAGTGAAAAATGGGTATTCCCTTTAGAAACGTTGGATGCTTCTTCATTTAGAGGCAATACACAAGGGAATCAAGAACAGATGCTTTTATTGTTGGATTCAGCCGAAATATATTTCAAAAAGAATATAATGATTAACAATATGGACTGGAATGCACAGTTAGGGCTTGCCAACGCGAAAGTATTGCGAATTGCAAATAATAATCAGACACTAAGCAACGTCAATCTTTTTGTAAATGCTTTGCTTACCGATGTCAAGAATGAAATAGTTCAGTATAGCGCACAGATCGAAAACGATAAAAACAACAACAATGAACCGCCGAAATGGAAGTTATATTATATCCGTAATTTACGAGAAATTCGTGACAAAACAGTGCTTTTGCAGTATCTTTCGAAGTTATTAGTAGATCCATACGATACAGCAATAAAGCTAGAATTACAAAAACTGGGACAAGAAACATCTTTTATTGAAGTAAAGGGATTGGTTTCTGCTAATATTGCACTATTTGATGGGGTGTCAATCAGTCAATCTAATACGCTGGAATTAGATGAAGTAGATGGACTAAATATTAGTAATTGGAAACAAATATATGATACTTTTAAAACCCAAAAAGGCAATTATAAATCAAATATAGGAAAGAATCAATTACTTATTTTGCAACCATTGGAATACAAAGGCTCTCAATTAATGTTGTATGGAGTAGACAAATCGAATGCTTACCTTTTCCAAGAGTATAATACTTGCCCCTTGGATGCGGAGACGGTAGATCGTGCAGGTGGTGGCACTTCTCAAACAGGTACGGGAGATTTTCGGTTCTTTAGAAATAAAGATTATAGCGTCATTATTGAAATGTCGCCTAACGGCAAAAATGTAGAACGCTGTGTAAAAGTATTTTATTAAAGTAAGTAAAAACTTAGCCAACGGTTTCGAGTCAAAAAAGCAGACAATTTTATATCTAAAAAGCCACTTTTTTGAGTTCGGATCTGCGCATCTGAGTAAAAAAATGGCGACGTGAGGCCTAAAATCAACCTTTTGACCGAAACAGGAGCGACTGAGCCCCTACTAAAACAATTGATTAATAAATTTAACTGAACATGAGATTTTTCACTTTTTTTATAACTTTTCACTTTTTGTTTCAATCTTCATCGGTGGTGTCCGCTCAAGGAAATAAAATTTCCATAAGTGATGCAGACTCCGATTACAAGGCAGAGAATTATTCTATAGCTATTTATCGGTATCAAGCGGTACATTCATCCGCGGCCATACATTTAGACTTACGGGCAAAGGCTAATTTAGGAATGGCTCGCTGTTGGATGGAAATATGGAATTTTGAAAAAGCAATACCGCCTTTAAAAGAGTCAGAAAGTGATTTGGCAAACAAAGAACTTAAAGGTGATATCCTACAATGTTTGGGACAGGCTTACAATAATAAGATGTATCCCGATAGTGCAATTTTTTGGTTAGACAAAGCGCAAAAAGTTTGGGGAACATTTCCCGACCTTGAACGAGAAATAAGGTGGCGAAATGAAAAATCAAAGGCTTTGCTTGAATTAATGAAAATAAAAGAGTGCTTAGCAGTGCTCAAAGAAGGAGAAAGCAAAATCGAATTAGATAAAAGTGTTGTATCCGCTTATGAGCGCGCGCATTTTTACGGAATGTTAATGGCAACTTATGACCAACTTGGATGGAATTGGAGTCGGCAAGAGGCTCAAAAAAACTTTTTAAACACCTTACAAAAAATCTCTGACCAATCATTTAGATGGGGCAGAATAGTACTTACATTTCACGACTTGCTGCCATTTCAACTTGGAGATCAACTAACACAAAAGGTGGAAAAAATAATTTATGCTAAATTCAAGGAATCTGATTTATGCAGGGCAAAAGTAGATTGGGAACGCATAAAAGGTTATCAACACAATAATCTTTGGCTAAAAAAAGATATTTCGGTCCAAAATACATTTAAAACGTATTACGGTTATAAGTCTATTTTGTATGCAAATTATCTGTCTGAAAAAGCAAAGATGTGCGCAGCACCTGATGCAATAAAATTAATCTTAGAGTCTAGAACAATTAATAATTTACGAAGTATTCAACTATATAGAAGGAATTTATTTCGTCTCTCTCTAATTTATGATCAGATGCTTAACCCTGATAGCACTTTATATTATGCTAAGTTATTAGAACGGTACTTTGAAGGGAATGAAAATAACCTCATATATGCTAATCTACTAAGCATGAGGTATTACAGCATGCAATTGTCAAATCCTACAAAAGCAATTAATGATTTACTCAAAGCTGAAGCGATAGTACAAAGTATTGCAGGGGATAGCAGTAGTATTGTTATCGAATCTAGGATTTACCAAAATTTAATTCATTACTATTCAGGAATTAATGACACAATTAGCCTTTTAAAAACACAATACAAAACAGAGCGTTTAGCAATAAAAATGTATGGAAGATATTCAATAGGGTATTTTATGGAGATAAAAAACTTAGCGGACTATTACGAAACGCTTGGGCGACATACCAACAAGTTGAAATTACATATTCATCTGTTAAACATTGTTAGTAATTCTTTATTCCGAGGTCATCCAAACGAAGTACAATGGTGGAAGGGAAAACTAAATATAGAAATTGCAGAAACTTATTATGTATTAGGAAATCAATATTTATCTTCTTTATATCACAATATTGCTTCTAGTATCCCAGCATCTCGTCCTCCAAGTCGATCCACTGACAAAGTTGATTCTCTATTCTTTGAATTGAGAAAATGTTTAAATAACGACACCTTGCCAAGTTTTAACAAACAACTTGCTGAAGTTAAGAACAGTATTTTTATTGAATTAAATAAAAATACTGATGCTGCAACAATTGAATCTCATTTTCGTGTTTGCGATCAATTATGCGATTACTATGGCGGGAAATATTTGGTAGATTCCTTTTATGTTTACCTAAACAAGGTAAAAATACTAAATGATTTTTATAATCATCCTAACAACAAGGAACAATTATTTAAAAATTTTAATCGAGAAGAACTTTTCCTTACCTTTATTGTAGGAGCAAGTATAGATTCAGTAATTCAAAAGTTAGAAAGTTTTACGCCCTATATTGAGAAATATGCTGATGTGCAAAGTCTAAAATCCCACTATTCGAAGTTAGGAGATAGGCTTCATCAATCTGGAAATAAGAAGAAAGGCGATTATTATAACAATCTTTGGCTAAATATGTCAAAAAAAATCGCACTTTTCAACCCAGAATCTTTTTGGAAACAAATAGAGTATTATCGAAATGCAATTTCATTGCTTGAGCCATATCAGAAAAGTAAAAAAAGGTATTATAATACCCAGATAGAAGATTTATTAAAAAAAATATCGTACAAGACTTCTGCGTATTATAATACACTTGGCGACTGTTTCTTAGAAAAAAACATGATAGACTCTGCTTTAATTGCATACAAGTTATGCTTAAAACTAATTCAAGATAAAAAACCAATTAATATATTTACTTTTTCAGATTTGTGTATTAAAATTGGAGATATCTATCTAAACAATTCAAATAATTTAGATAGTGCAAAACATTACTATTATTTAGTTTCTATAATTGAATTTAATGAAAATGCCGATATGGTCGATATGTTAGTACAGTATATATTACTAGGATTTAAATATATATCAATTGCTCAGTACGAACAATCGGAAGAAACGATAGAGTTTATAAAAAATTTTGATACTTTCTCTGAATCAAAGGAAATTGATAGTAAATTAGCATCTCCAAATTTCATGAAAAATTTTGAATATTTAGGTGGACTCAATTCTATAATTGGAATCACATGGATCAGAGCACTTACAAATCGAATAAAATATGTTGTAACTAATAAAATTGATTACATAAAAAAAGCAAAAAAAAATGCAGATTTGACAATTTTGCTTTTAAATGAAATTGAAAAAAAGTCTGCCACTTTTAATCTAAATAGCATTAATGATCTTGATCCATCAAGAATATTGGAAGAGGTGATTCATATCTATTATTTATATAACAATCTAAATTTAGATAAAAAAATATTTGAA
>CAINVS010000553.1 GCA_903854205.1 uncultured Bacteroidota bacterium
AAAATATGAAAAAGGAGCTATACCTGTATCGGATAGCTCCTAATTTTTATTTTTTTTGTCGGTTAGTAGTGATTTTTTATAATTATTTGTATTTCACGTTATTTTATATCTATGTAGTCGAAAATGTTAATATTATTCAGTAAAAAATAAGAAGGTAGAGCGTACCAAGTACCCTCTACCCTCTACAAATGTACTATTTAAAGTTGCTTCATCGCCATCAGCGTAGCCTTCAAAAAATCATCTATATCGCCATCCAATACCCTTTTGATATTGTGTGTCTGATGATTGGAGCGGTGGTCCTTGATGCGCTTGTCGTCGAGGACATAGCTGCGAATTTGTGAGCCCCATTCGATTTTCATTTTGCCGGCTTCCACCTTGTCGCGTTCTTCATTTCTTCTGTCGATCTCCATTTTATAGAGTTCGGAACGGAGCATTTGCAAAGCTTTGTCGCGATTCTGGTGCTGTGAACGTTCTTCCTGGCATTCAACAACGAGACCGCTTGGTAAGTGTCGTACCCGAACGGCTGATTCAGTCTTATTTACATGCTGACCGCCCGCACCGCTGGCCCGGAAAGTGTCCCATTCAATATCAGCAGGATTGATGACAATTTCGATGGTGTTGTCCACTAATGGATACACAAAAACAGAAACGAAAGTGGTCTGTCTCTTGTTTTGAGCATTGAATGGACTTGGGCGAACTAGCCGGTGAACCCCATTTTCGCCTTTTAGCATGCCATAGGTATACTCTCCGTCAATTTCTAAAATAACGGATCTTACTCCTGCAACCTCGCCATCGGTTCTTTGCAGTTCCTTGACACCGTAACCATGTCTTTCTGCCCACATCATATACATGCGCATGAGCATGGAGGCCCAATCGCAACTTTCAGTGCCTCCGGCGCCGGCCTGAATTTTAATCATACAGCTGAGTGAGTCCTCCGGCTCATTCAGTGTAGACATAAATTCGAGCTCATCGACAGCAGCTAAGGCCTTTTCATATTGTTCATCGAGCTCTTCCATTGTGGCATCGCCCGCCTCATAAAACTCCCTCAGCACTTCCAGGTCATCAACAAGTACAGCCGGAATCTGATATTGTTTCAACCAATACTCAAGCTCTCGGATGCCTTTCATGATTTTTTCTGCACGCTGCGGATTGTCCCAAAACTTGGGATCGAGGGTATGCTTTTTTTCTTCTTCTATTTGAATTGTCCGATTAGCGACGTCAAAGATACCCCCTTAAGACGCCCAAACGGGTTTTCAGATCGTTTAATTGATCAGTTGTCATGTTAGTGAAATTATGGATTATGAATTTATTTGGTAGCTGGTATTTGGTAGTTGGTATTTGGTATTTGGTATTTGGTATTTGGTACTTAGTACTAAGTATAAGGTACTTATTTACTTGACAATGCTAGAAAAACAAAAAACAATCTTGTTGAGGACTATTATTTACTTTATGCACTTTGCTTGAATCTTCGAAACTTCGCAGTTAAATTATCAATCAGGTCTTTTATCTTTTATCTTATCAAACGCAGGTTGAAATCCGAGGATCCAGTGGTACTAGCTTCGGAAGGCTTAAGCCTTTCCTTCGCCGTACTTATTTACTTGACAATGCTTAAAAACCTTAAAAATCAGTTTGATAACTTTGCGCACTTTGCGTGAATCTTCGAAACTTTGCGGTAAAATTTTAGATCAGGTCTTTAAA
>CAINVS010000554.1 GCA_903854205.1 uncultured Bacteroidota bacterium
AAAGCAGGCCTTGTTATTGAAGACAAACATAATCATCCGAAGGATGCAGCAGAAATTGGCATCAGAACCTCGGCTCAATGCGGTATGTGCAAAACAACTATTGACGAAGGATTGGAAAAAGTTGATGGCGTTTATCATGCCTCCCTTGACATGAAAACAAAGATTGTAAATATTCATTACGATGCCAAGAAAACCAATCCGGATGCACTTCGAAAAGCAATAACTGAATTGGGCTATAATGCAGATGATTTGAAACGCAATGAGGCAGTACATGACGTTTTACCGGAATGCTGTAAATCGCATTGTATTCCGAATCTAAAATAATTACTCAAAAGACCGAAGACAATAACTGCCAATAATAAAAGGCTGTTCGAGTATTACACTGCCCCCAAAAAGTTAGACACTATTTGGAGGCATTTTTATAAAAAAAAGAAAATATAATAGGTCTTTGGAACCAAGTTATACCTATGATACGTTGCATTGAATCGAGTACAAATACTTATATAGAACTAAAGCCAATTCACTATTTACAGTTATTTATTGTCATGAAAAAGAAAACAAAAAACAAAGTACTTGTAGATGCTATGGGAAGTGGGGCAAGAGAAGCCTATCTTCTATTGAATCCTCATGGTTTCTCTGCTGTGACAAAAGTTCACAAGAGTTCCAAGAATTACAATAGAAAACAAAATAAGGTTGAAGCTGAATAAATTCAGCTAATCAAATGTGAGAAATTAATACTTTATTTCCTTCTCAACACCGCAAAAATATAGCTCTGTTCTATACCTGACGGAGTTTTGTGTATTTCTTTAAAGACCTTTACAGTATCAAAATACGCAGAAAAAACTGCAGCTAAACTTTGTTCACTGTATTGCTGAATGTGCAGTCCGCTGCATATCAGCGGTCCGTCTTCTGCGAAGGTGGCAATAATTAAATGTCCGCAGTATTTAATATGATCTGCGGCAATTTTGATATAATGCACTACCGATAAGGGTTCTGTAAGAAAGTGGAAGACTGCTCTGTCATGCCATAGATCGTATTTTTTTGTCGGTATGTAGCTGCTTATATCCGCTTCAATCCAATTGACTTTTGCGGACTCATATCCTATCCTGGTCTGTGCTTTTTCCAAGGCTCTTTTGGAAATATCAAGAACTGATAGATTCTCAAACCCATGTGTGAGCAGATTGTCAATCAACAGGCTATCTCCGCCGCCAATATCTATTATAGAACATTCTTTTGGCAAATTGAGCATTTCAATAAGCGCCAAAGAAGTTGCAGGCATCGGCTGATACCAGCCAAATTCCTGCAGCTGTTTGGTATTGTATATATTTTCCCAATGTGATTTCATGATGGAAGAGAAAAGAGGAATGAGGAATGAGGAAAGCCCGTTAGCGAAAAGATGGCTTTAGCCTGTAGCAGCACCATATTGTGCCGTCTAAGTCAATGATAGGACATCTCATATCTGACTCATCATATCTAAAAAAACTGACAATTTAAAAAACCGCAAACCAAATTTAATCAGTTTGCGGTTTCAAAAATACTGTTAATTATACAATCAAAATGTGATATTAATCAATTTTGATTTAATCTTCTTTCTCTCTGCTTTCAGCATAAGGTCCGGATTCGAAACGGGCAACCATTTCTTTTGCAAGATTCAGATAGTCTTCCGCTCCATTGGAGTTTCCGGAATATTCAAAAATATCTTTGTGCTGCGATGGGGCCTCCGCCAATGCTACGTTTTCACGGATCATGGAGTCAAAAACTTTATCGCCAAAAAATTTCTTGATGGTTTGCAGGATATCGCGATTCAAAACTTTACGGTTGTCATACATAGTGGCAATTACACCGCCAATCTGCAATTTTTTATTGAGACGGAAACGTACTTTGTCAGTAATCTGTTTGATTTTTGCCAAACCCTGAAGTGCGAGAAACTCTGTCTGCATGGGCACTACCACATAATTGCTGGAAGTGAGTGCGTTTAAAGTAAGCAAACCCAAAGATGGCGGACAGTCGATAATAATATAATCATATTCTTCTTGCAAGGGTACAAAAAGTTCCTGCAGGATGTATTCACGACCGGCCTCATTGATCAATTCCATCTCGGCACCGGAAAGGTCCAAAGAAGAAGAAACCACATCCAAACCTTCCTTTACAGCATAGGGCTGAATTTCGGCTTCGCCGCGCATGTTTTCATAAATGGTTACTTTTTGACGAGGTATGCCCAAAGACACGGTAAGATTGGCCTGTGGATCAAGATCGACCAACAATACTTTTTTGCCGAGTTTAACCAATGCGGCACCTATATTAATAGCTGAAGTTGTTTTGCCAACACCGCCTTTATGGTTCAAAAGAGAAATGATAATGCTCATACGTATAGTAGAAGATAAAAGTTTAAAGGTAAAAGATTAAAGTTGAACAGAATCCCAATATCAAATTTCATCCGAGTAATCGATAGGGAGCTATTCATCTTCTTAAAGTCCAAAATTAGTAAAATTTATTAAAATATACCAAGAAAAACAATCAAGGCTTTAACTTTAGCGTTGAATTTAGAACTGCACTAAAAAATTTGCCATGCGTTTATATCTGATTTTCTTTGTTTTAATAAGCAATACTGCCCTCTTCAGCCAATCTTTTATCCTGAATCAGTTTTTTCAGCCGAGCCTGACGATGAACGGAGAGTTCACTATTGACAATTCAAAAAATGCCGACAGCTGGACTCTGGGCCGCATCAATGCAAATCTCATCATACCCGTA
>CAINVS010000555.1 GCA_903854205.1 uncultured Bacteroidota bacterium
ATTATCTTTATGGGTGTGGGTATCAATGACTATGTTGCCAATGTAGTTCAGGCTCAGTTGTTATTCCTCGAATCTGTTGATCCAAAACGCGATGTTCAGATTTTTATCAATAGCCCGGGCGGTTCTGTAATCGCCGGTATGGGTATTTATGATACCATGCAGTATATCAGTCCTGATGTAGCCACAATCTGTACAGGATTGGCAGCATCAATGGGTGCTGTACTACTTGCTGCCGGTCAAAAAGGCAAACGTACCTGTCTGCCGCATGGCCGTGTTATGATTCACCAACCGCTTGGCGGAATGCAGGGTCAGGTAACTGAAATGGAAATTTCTTACCGACTCATCAAAGCATTGCAAAAAGAATTATACGATATTTTGGCCAAACACACCGGTCAGGCTTACGAAACAATTGAGAAAGACTGCGATCGCGATAACTGGATGGTGGCTGAAGAAGCTAAAACCTACGGTTTGGTCGATGAAGTTTTGGCACGTAAATCTCCACGCAAAGCGGAATAATCCTATTTAAAGTTTGAGCATCAGACAATTTTTTAACTGTCTCAAATCTCAAATCTCAAATCTCAGATCTAAAAACAATGTTCGACAAAAACGAATTTCAAAAATACGCCGTTAAACACTTGGGGATGAGCAGCATGCATCTTGAGCAGTATGCCGAGAAAAGCACTCGAAGCTATACTGCTCCTCAAATCGGCAACTTTACACCTTATGTCATCGAAGAGCGTCAGTTAAACGTTGCTTCTATGGATGTTTTTTCTCGTTTGATGATGGACCGCATCATATTTATGGGTGTAGGAATCGACGATTATGTGGCTAATGTCATTCAGGCGCAGCTGCTCTTTTTAGAATCAGTTGATCCTAAGCGTGATGTACAAATCTTCATCAACAGTCCCGGCGGTTCTGTGATCGACGGTATGGGAATTTACGATACTATGCAGTATGTAAGTCCCGATGTGGCAACTATTTGTACCGGGTTGGCAGCTTCTATGGGCGCTGTACTGCTTTGCGCCGGACAACATGGCAAACGCACTATCCTTCCTCATGGTCGTGTCATGATTCATCAGCCTTTGGGCGGTATGCGCGGACAGGTGACAGAAATGGAAATTGAATACAAACTTATCAAAGCTTTGCAAAAAGAGCTGTACGATATTATGGCCAAACATACAGGTCAGCCTTACGAAACAATTTTCAAAGATTGTGAGCGCGACAACTGGATGACTGCAGAGGAATCAAAAACTTATGGCCTGGTGGATGAAGTACTCGTTCGCAAATCACCTAAAGCTTAAATAATTTTCAAATAAAAATTGAGAGGTGCGGGATTACATTTCCCATCTCTCAATTTCTTATTTAAGTCGATTTACAATTACAATTTAATTTTTTCAGGTTAGTGTACAGTGCTGACCGCTACTTTTGTCTCTATAATTTTCATGAAAAATAAAACAAAAGAAACACAATGTTCTTTCTGTCATAAACCTAAAAGCGAATCGGCATTGCTGATTTCAGGTATTGACGGTTATATTTGCGAAACCTGTGTGGAACAGGCCTATCACATCCTGAATGATGAAATGGGGCTTGAATCTGAAGATAAACCTGCCACTACAAAAAAAGACGGCAAAAAGTCTCAGAACAGCAAACCTACTATGCTCACGCCGCTCGAGATTAAAAATCACCTCGATGCCTATGTTGTGGGACAGGATGAAACCAAGAAAATTCTTGCGGTTGCCGTTTACAACCACTACAAACGCGTGATGCAGGAAAAAAGCACGGATGATGTGGAAATTGAAAAATCCAATGTCATTCTTGTAGGTAAAACCGGTACAGGTAAAACCCTTTTGGCCAAGACTATTGCCAAAGTTCTGAATGTTCCTTTCACAATTGTGGATGCCACGGTATTTACAGAAGCCGGCTATGTAGGCGAGGACGTGGAAAGTATGCTCACACGTCTGCTGCAGGCCTGTGACTATAACGTCGAAGCAGCCGAACGCGGCATTGTTTATATTGACGAGATTGATAAAATTGCCCGCAAAAGCGACAATCCTTCAATTACCCGCGACGTTTCCGGTGAAGGTGTTCAACAGGCCCTTTTAAAAATGCTCGAGGGAACAGATGTTTTGGTTCCACCGCAGGGAGGCCGCAAACACCCTGAACAGAAGCTGATTAAGGTAAATTCAAAAAATATCCTTTTTATCTGCGGCGGTGCCTTCGACGGTGTTGAAAAAAACATTGCAAGACGTATCAACACTCATGTGATCGGCTTTGGCAAAGATGAGGAAAAAGAAGTGGATAGAGATGATCTGCTTCGCTATGTCAGTCATCATGACCTGAAATCCTTCGGACTAATCCCCGAATTGTTGGGTCGTATGCCGGTCCTCACCTATCTTGAGCCGCTGAATAGAGAAACGCTTCGCCTGATATTGACAGAACCGAAAAACGCGCTAATGCGTCAATACAAAAAATTGTTCGATTTTGAACATATAGAGCTTATTGTCAGCGATGAGGTCCTCGATTTTATCGTTGACAAAGCCTTGGAATACAGTCTCGGTGCCCGTGGCCTCCGCTCCATCTGTGAAGCAATCATGACCGACGCGATGTTTGAACTGCCTTCCAAGAAAAATGTCAAAAAATTTGAACTGACTTTGGAATACGCCAAAAGCAAACTGAGCAGAACCAAATTGGCAACAATTTCTGTGTAAGTTTAGATGTCAGATAAAAGATAAAAGAGCCGAATGGGAAACTGTTTGGCTTTTTTTATGTTTTTATTTATATCACTTATCCTGCTCCACCATATAACCCAATTTATAAAAATCAAAACTCCTTAAATCCGGATGCGCACCCAAGAGTTTTTTCCGAAGTCTGCCTTTATTCAGCCTAAACCAAAGTTTAATCAAAGGATGTAATCCCCATTTTTGGGTTTTGATAAAATAGCGCAACAGTTTTATATCTTCCACTAAATCATGTTTTTTCATCAGGATGAGCAGATTATCAATTGCTTGCTCTGATTTTCTCAGAAAATCGCCTGCCTTTTCCAAACCGATATGCCGCATGGGATTATCGAGGTGCAAAATTGGAATCTCAAGTTTTTTTAGCTCCAGACCGAATACAGTATCCTCATGTCCATACTGTTTCAATGACTCATCGAAACGGATTTTCAGTAAGATATCCTTTGGAATAACAAAATTATTGGTCATGAAGGAGCGGTAGGGAGCCTTTGTCCGTTCTGTTACAGTACTTACTTCTCTGTTTGAACCATAAAACCAGTGAAAATACAATTCAGGTTCAGTCGGTTTTTCCGGCTGATAACTTCTCCCTCCATATAAAACAGAGCCGCTTTTCAGATTTCGAACATAGATTTCTATATAATCTGCTTTTTCGGGTATTGTATCACAATCCATAAATAACAGAAAATCATATTTTGCCATTTCTGCCAGTCGGTTTCTGATAGCGGATCGGCCAATATTTTGGTTTAAAAGAACATAACTGACATTTTGCAGGGCCAATAATTCGGCATTCAGCTCCCTAAATGAAATATCAGAAGCATCATCCAGACAAATAATCTCGAAATTAACACCCAATGCCATGCATTCTTTGTGCAGCTTCTGTACAAGGGGCCTGATGTCATAATTATGTATTGGAATAAGAATAGAGAGCATTATAAATCAAAATTATATTATAAAAATAGTTAAAATTAAGAACAAAAAACTTTTTTGCTTGTTAGAATTTACTTTTGCCATTAAAACACAAACCAAACAAAAAATTTTGTAATTTTGCCAATTGATAAATTATTTATTTGATTTGACTGACTGAACCATTTATTTAAAAAACAGTAAAAATGAGTTTCGACCATTTTACACCAAAAAAATGAACATGAAGTTTTTAAACCAATCAATTCTTTTCTTGTCCGCGTTGATGTTTTTGAGTTGGGGAACTCAGGCACAACAGTTCAAAGGAAACCTAAGTCTATGGTCCGAAATCGGTGAAAAAAATATCCCTAAGGTAGGAACCCGTTACATTACACCGCACAAATATCGGACTTTGAAACTGAATGTAACAACTTTAAGAGAAATTCTCAATGTGGCGCCGATGGAATTTACTCCGGTAGCACAAATGACGAAAACTTACATTGAATTGCCAATGCCTGATGGGCGAATGATGACTTTCGACATTGTCGAATCTCCAATTATGGCTCCCGAATTGGCAGAAAAATTCCCCGAAATTACTACCTATGCCGGTTTTGGCGTAGAAAACAAGGGAAGTTATGTTCGATTTGACCTTACTCCACAGGGTTTTCATGCTATTATATTCCTGCCGGGTGAAGGTACAGTTTTTATTGACCCTTACAGTTTTGGAGGGGGAGATATAGCGCATTACACTGTTTATAATCGCAAAGATTATGCATCAAGTGTACTTAAAATAGCTGAATGCAATGTAACTGATACTTATGATCACAGCAGATCAATTCCTCCACCAGATCTAAAAACGGCTTATGGCAGCTGTGAATTGCGGACATATCGTTTGGCATTGGCTGCAACAGGTGAATATACCACTTTTCATGGTGGTACAGTAGCATTGGCACAGGCTGCACAGGTCACAACTATGAACCGTATCAATGGTGTTTATGAGCGCGAGATGTCAATTCGTATGAACATCGTTGCAAATAATAACCTTATTATTTATACCAATTCAGCAACCGACCCTTACACCAACAATAATGGAGGTACCATGCTCGGTCAAAACCAAACAAATTGCAATGCAGTTATTGGTTCTGCCAACTACGACATCGGGCACGTATTCTCTACCGGCGGTGGTGGTATTGCACAGCTTGGCTGTGTTTGTACTGCAAACAAGGCAAGGGGTGTAACTGGCAGTGGCGCTCCAATCGGAGATGCATTCGATATTGACTATGTTGCACATGAAATGGGTCATCAGTTTGCCTGTAATCATACATTTAATAATAACAGCAGCGGTTCCTGCACAGGAAATGCAAATACGGCTACCTCTATGGAACCCGGTTCCGGATCTACCATTATGGCCTATGCCGGTATCTGTGGCGGCGGTTTTGACATGCAGCCAAACAGCGATGATTATTTTCACACCATCAGTTTGCAGGAAATGGGCGCTTTCATTACAGGCGGAGGACATACCTGTCCGGTAAAAACTCCTCTGGCCAATTCCAATCCTGCTGTTACAGTAGCCTCTGCTACTGTAAATATTCCAAGAAGCACACCATTCTCTCTTACTGCAACTGGTACAGATCCTAATCCTACAAATGTACTCACTTACTGTTGGGAACAAATGGATGCAG
>CAINVS010000556.1 GCA_903854205.1 uncultured Bacteroidota bacterium
CGGCCGCCGCCGAATGGATACGCACCTGAACGGACTGCAACACCTGGGTGTTGATTATGAATACATCGAATCAAGCAATATTTTTCTCCTCAACGGCGAGAAACTGAGAGGTACTTATATCCTGATGGATGAAGTATCTGTTACCGGTACAGCCAATGTCCTGATGGCCGCATCTATGGCCAAGGGCGTCACCACTATCTACAATGCAGCCTGCGAACCTTATCTGCAGCAGCTCTGCAAAATGTTGAACAGCATGGGCGCACGCATCTCGGGAGTAGGTTCCAACCGTCTTGTAGTAGAGGGTGTCGGGGAACTCTATGGCACCGGACACCGCTGTCTGCCCGATATGATCGAGATTGGTTCCTTTTTGGGCATGGCCGCTATGACGCAGTCGGAACTGACGATCAAAAATGTTCGGGTAGATATGTTGGGCAATATTCTGCCTACTTTCGAGCGTTTCGGCATCCGTTTCGAAACTATCGGAGATGATATCTATGTCCCTCAACAGGATGTTTATGAAATACAGTCCTTCATCGACGGTTCCATCATGAATGTTTATGATTCTCCCTGGCCCGGTTTTCCGCCCGACCTCATGAGTATTTTGCTCGTTGTGGCTACACAGGCGCGGGGATCGGTACTCATTCACCAAAAAATGTTCGAAAGCCGCCTCTTTTTTGTTGATAAACTCATCGATATGGGTGCACAAATCATTCTCTGCGACCCGCACAGGGCAACTGTTATCGGCCTTAACCGCCAATATCCGTTGCGTAGTATCACTATGACTTCTCCCGATATCCGCGCGGGAGTTTCCCTGCTCATTGCAGCTATGTCGGCCAAAGGGACAAGCCTTATCCACCAAATTAATCAGATCGACCGTGGTTATGAGAGTATCGACCTGCGCCTGAATGCGTTGGGTGCTAAGATTCAGCGGATTGATGGGGAGTAAAATTAGGCTCATCTTTTATCCCGAAAAATCTTTTGTTCAACTTATTTATTATCATTCCCAACAACAAAGCAGCTATATGCAAAAACTATTCTTCCTGCTGCTGTTGTGCGTATTCAGTGCATTTATGTCAGATAAAAACGAAAAACTTGAATCCCAATTGGGCGGCATACAGAAAGAAGTCCTGAAATGGTATCAGGAACTCAACGATTTTAAAAAATGGTAAACGAAAAGAAGAGGAGGCGAAACGTTAGGCGGCCTACAAAGAATTTGATAATAAACTATTAGCTTGGAGTGTTGCCTGTGAGGCCAGCATCGGAATAGCATTAGACCAAAGTGAGTATGCTGTTCCTACTCCACTGACACCTGTGGCAGAGGAGGGTAAAATGTTATTGAGAATAGAACTGAATGTTAGTAATTTACCCAATAATGATTTTTGGACAGTAGTTGGACGAACAACAGGTCTTTTCCTGAGTGCGTTGGCATTAGAGTCGGAAGCCGCTGCGGCAGCCAAAAAACTATACGAAGCTTATATCAAAACCAAAGGGATAATATTTTTTGAAATTCCGCTCCATTATGAAAACTTTAAAATAAACAGCAATAATGGCGCTAAAGAGGTTTGGTATCCTGTACCAAAAACGGATAGTCTAACAATGAGTTTTCAGGATTCCACACTAACTGTCAGCAATCCAAGGATTCGCGCAATAAATACAGGGATAATGGGAGAAACTAGTTTGACTAAAAAATATCAGATTTCCTTCGAATTTTCTCTTCCCCAAGAGGTAATCAGTGCCGCTGTTTCTGCTTCTTCTTCGGGAGGAATTGTTGTCGTAGATCATGAACGTTCCAGCAGTGGCGAAACTTCCTATAATATCGAGGCCAAAAAAAATACCATTAACATAGATTTTGAGTTAGGCTGTAACTACCACGAGGGAATGCTGAATGTGACAGCGATTGATGGAACTGTTGACGTTAAAATTCCAATAGGATCTACTGCCGAATGGTTTAAATTTGAGGGAAAATCTTTAAATAAAATACAGCTCAAACCATTTCCTAATAAGTAACGGACCTTTTGAAAATAATTTTATCCGATTTAATTCAGGATTCTTGGATCAATCTTTATTCATAATTTAGATTCAAAGAATTGACGTAGAATAATTGGAAAAATACGAATTGTTTTTAATTGGATTTTATCAACTTTAAGCCTGTTTTTGATTTGTTCTTAATTTTAATAAAATAAATACCTTCTGACAGATTTGAGAAATCCTGGGATTCTATATTGATTCCACTGTATATCAATTGACCTGAATTGTCTGTTAATTCCAACATCTCTCCTCTGTATTTTGGGTTAATATAAATGCGCATTGAGAAAGGATTTGGATAGGCTAATAAATCTGAATAGCCATCCAATGAATTTATTGCACTTGGAGAACAGATTGAACCGCTTCCCAAAAGTGTAGTCATTTCATTGCACAGATAGTTGTAATTACTGAGTGCCGTTCCGGACAAAGGCGCTGTCAATAAATTGAAGGTCTCTTCAGGGTCGGTTATAAGATTATAGAACTCTTCTGCTCCATAATCAAAGCGAATCAGTTTATATTCTACATTACGCATTGCTTTTGCATCTACCGAATCCGGTATAGCCTTGAATATTTCACAAAACGCCCAAGGTCTTACTTGAGTACCCAAATTTTTAATAATTGGCATGAGACTCTTACTGTCAACAGGTTTACTTGAAGGAATTTGAGAAATCCAATTGTTATACTGAAACAGTTCAAGTACAGTTGTAAAAATATCAGTTGTATTGACCAGTGCATCAGATACCCTTCCTTGATTTTCAACGGATGGCCCTGCTATAATAAATGGAACATGAACCCCATATTGGTAAACCGTTCCTTTTGCTTTATCCAAATCGCTTATTTGGGCTGTTTGTACACTGTTTCCGTTATCACCGATAAAAATGATATCAGTACTGTCCAATAAATTCATAACCTGAAGTGAATCGAATAATCGCCCAATTTCTGTATCAAGCGCCTGTATCATAGCTTTAAAGTAAGCTTTGGGATCATTATTTATATTTGCCTGAGTCCCACTCAAATTAGTATAACTGTGCAATCCCGCAGGTGGCAAGTGTAGTGGGTTGTGAGGCGCATTAAAAGCCAGCCAAAGGAAAAATGGGTTGTTGCTGTTTTGTGTATTAAGCCAGCTAAGTGCATTATTTACATTTTCTGATGTAGCATAGTTTGTTACAGTTGATGCGACAGCATTTGTGTACTTTGTCCAATTGTTGTAACTGGTCAACTGTCCGATAAAAGGTCCTTCAAAATGGTCATATCCCAACACATTAGGAAACAATAGATTGCCGGCCGGCATAGGCTGATGTAAATGCCATTTACCTATATTCGCTTTTCCAATATTTGGGTTATAAATTTCCAATAGTCTTGGAATTGTTATTTCAGATGTGTCCAATTGTCCTGAACCGCCTATTCCACCTACTATATTTCCTACTCCGGTACGAAAACTGTATCGCCCTGTCAGTATTCCCGATCTTGTATTGGAACATACAGGATTGGATATTGCATTATTAAATCGAACTCCTTTTGACAATAAACCTCTGATGTTTGGTACATCAACTGTGTCCACATAATCTTCATTAAAACCGAAATAATCAGTACCCAAATCATCTGCAATTATTAATATTACATTTCTCTGAGCATTTGCTTTAAAAAAGAAAAATAATAAAATTAAGTATAGTATTTTTTTCATTTAATGATTGATTTAAAACAATTATTGGGGGCAAGTTTTTAAAACACCCACAAAAATGAACA
>CAINVS010000557.1 GCA_903854205.1 uncultured Bacteroidota bacterium
AACATATAATGATTTTATACGTCCGTAAAACTAATCATTTTAAATGATTTAACAGCAGAAGTAGGCCGGACAAAAGCCGGACATTAGGTTGGAAAACTTGAAAATTAAATTTACTCCAAAAATAAGCAGGCAGTTACAAAAATACAAGATTCGTTAAACAAATATTTAAAATACAGTCAAAATAGCCAAGTCTGTGATAATTTTTTGCAAAAAAAATTAACAAAGTAAAACTGAATTTTTAGAATTTACAAAATATGAATATATTGCTAATAAATCAAGAATGCACAAAGAAGTTATCTATATGAAAAAAGTCCTAATCACAGGCGCTTCCGGTTTTTTGGGTTGGAATCTGTGTAAGTTATTAAAAAACACATATAAAATTGAAGGGCTGTACTACAGACAGAACTTCGAAATGACGGATATTACTTGGCATAGATTGAATTTGTTGGAGGGAAAGGAGTTGACAAAGTTAATCAATACCCTAAAACCAGATGCAATATTGCATGCCGCAGCTATTGCTAATCCTAATTTTTGTGAGGAGCATCCTGCTTTGACACATCATATCAATGTTTATGCAACTGTTGCTATCGCTGAAAGCTGTAAAGCACTGAATATACCTTTGTTATTCACTTCAACAGATTTGGTTTTCAGTGGCGGATCGGGGAACTACAGTGAAGATGATTTCGCACATCCGTTGTCAAAATATGGGGAACAAAAATTGGCCGCCGAAGAAATTTTACAGGACGAATTTGAAAAGACGCTGATATGCCGCTTGCCGCTATTATTCGGATCTGGCCCTGCTTACAGCAACAATTTTTTCTCAGAATGGGTCTCAAAAATGAACAGCGGTACCGAATTAAATGTTTTTAGTGATGAGTACAGGTCAGCACTTTCTGTAGAATGGGCTGCAATTGGGTTAAAACTGGCTTTAGATTATTTGCTGAATGGTGAAAGTCCTGATAAGGTCAAACTTTTGCACTTGGGCGGTCCGGAACGGATTTCGAGATTTGAACTGGCAAAATTAATTTCAAAAACACTTAAACTTGAGAAAGCCCTGATTGTACCGCTGCTGAGAGCTGAATTGCCTATGCCGGCCCCCCGTCCGGAAGATGTTTCTTTAGACAGCAGTTTAGCTAAAATGATTTTAGGTTTTAATCCGCTTGCATTAGCAATACAACTTCAAAATTCAAAAAATACATAATAGGACTCAACTTATTGAAAATATAAGTTATAATATATAAAAAATGGACAGAATAATATATACTTTTTTTTCAGTTCTTTTAATTTTACTGAGCATATCCTGTGGTAAAAAAAACGAAGCGGGAAAAAATGTAAAAACCGATATATACAATACTGAAGACAAGATATACATGGCTGTTACAGTAAATAACTCAAGAGTCCGATCCACACCTGATTTGGATGGAGCGGTATTGGAACGGGTAAGGGAGGAATCGGTTCTTGAATATCTGAAAGACAGCACAACTTTCACTACTCCGGTAAGAATGGAGGGTAAAACTGTTGAAAAACCTTGGTATAAGGTAAAAACGGAATCAGGGAATGAGGGATGGGTATCCGGAGTTTGCATCGTATTTCTTTCATCGGATGAAAACCGAAGGATTTTGGCGCTGAGGGAGGATGCAATAATTAGCACAGACAACGGAAAGTCAAAAACTACGATTCAGGAAGCCCCTGTAATAGATATAGAAGCTATTGACAGGTTTAAAACAATGATAAATCAGTTACAGGCAGCTGATCCCTCTGCCCTACCAAAAGCAATTTCATTTTATGAATCTGCTTTTCAGCAAAAACCATCATCCACAGCGGATTTGGCTTTTGGTGAAGTGTTGACACTGCACAAGAGAATTTTGCAGCATTATCAGGGCAGAGTGAATTTGAGCACTTATCAGTCTTTTTCTACCGAAATTAAAAATTACGGTTCTCCAAATATGGAAATTGATGCAACAACCAAACTCTTACAGACAAATGGCCTAACCTTCGGACTAAAAAAGAACGGTCAGGTTTACCTGAGAGATAATGCGGATTATCTGCTTCGTCGTTTTCTGCGCTTGGTATCACCTAAAATGCAGCAATTTTTGGAACAATATGCGATTGAAAATGAATCACCTGTTTTAGATGGCAGTAATATCGTCATTCCAATTACAGAATTGGCCGCTTATACAGTATTTTGGGATAAATTTTCATCCAGATTTCCGCATTTTGCACTGAAGGAAAAAGTGGCGGAATTCCGCAAAACTTATACAGGATTACTATTGAATGGAACTGATAATAATCCTGCCTTCAAAGAAGCTGTACTCAGCAATAATTTTAAAGAAGCTTATAAAGTTATGACTACCCAAATGGGCATTTCCCCACTGATAAAATCAATGCTGGAATACTATCAGGCACTTGAAGCGGAAAAATTCAAGTATGACAAAAAGGCTGCAGCACTCAGAAGTCAGATAATTTCAAAGCTTTAGTCATGAAAAATGTTTCAACACTATGCGTTTTTCTCTTATTGACGGCCTGTATACCGCTCAAAAAGCTCGCAAAACTTCCTGAAATTCTGAATGAAAATTCCGGGATTATCGCGGTAAAAGATGGCATCTGGCTCCTAAATGACAGCGGTAATGAAGCAAATTTATACAAAACTGATTTTGAAGGAAAAATCATTAGGAAATTAGTAATTTCAAATGCAACAAATATAGACTGGGAGGAGCTTTGCGCAGATTCATCCGGCAATTTTTATTTAGCCGATATCGGAAATAATGCAAATAGACGGAAAGACCTCTGTATTTATAAAATAGAGAATCCGGAATTGCACTACAGGGAAAGTACTTTTGCGGAAAAAATCCAATTTTATTATCCCGAGCAGGAAACTTTTCCACCACTGCCCTATGAACTTTATTATGATGCTGAGGCCATGATCGCTTTGGGTAATTCGCTTTACATTTTCACAAAAAACAGGAGCAGGCCAAATGACGGTTATATCCTTTGTTACCAACTTCCACAAAATCCGGGTAAAGACATTGCAGCAAAATACATCAACAGTTTCAGATTAAAACAAAGAGGATTTATCTATTCCATTACCGCTGCCGCTATTTCTCCCGACAAAAAAACATTAGTTTTAATGGCAATGGGAAAACTGCATATTTTCAGCGAATTTCAGTCTCCTAATTTTTTTGGCTCAAAAAAAGTAAAACATCACTTATTGCCTTTCACGCAGAAAGAATCCATTAGTTTTTTCAATGAAAACACGCTTTTGATAAGCGACGAAAAAAGTCCTTTGGGAAAAGCAAGGCTTTATAAAATCAAAATAAAGTAAGACTTTCTAATTCTTTTTTGGGAGAAGCTTTTCCCAATGTTCAATACCTGCTGAAATTGCCATAAAACAAAGCAGATGCCAGATGGTCTGATTGATGAACATATGCCTTTCAACTTCGAAAGTATCGGCATTGTAGAGCACCAGCGTATGTACAAGAAATACGAGCAAAAGTGTTAAAACATAGGCAAAAAACCAAGTTCCTGTCCTGAAATAAGCAAAAACAAGAAATGGCAACAGTGCAAAGATCCAAAACCATTGAAAAAGCGGGAAGATAAAATCAAAAACCTTGGTATAACCGCGACTTGGGCCTACATACCATAGATCATGTGCCACAATTTTCTTAAGATTCTCCTTTTTTTCCATGAGGAGGAGTGAATGTCGTGGATGTGTAATCAGGAATTTCATATAAGCAGATTTCCCTTTTGTATCCACCCAATCAAAAAAGGGCTGAAAATTTTTATCATTGTAAAGTCCAAACATTCGTTTATCATCGGGTTGTATTCCCCAATATTGCTTGAAAAGTTCTTCCTGTTGAGGCATACCTTCTTTTTCAAACCACTTCCACCAGACTCCATTGGGCATAACACGAACAAGGAGATTATGCATAATTGGCAAACGATATCGATGTCCATAATCGGCAGCTGCCTGCTGGAGAAAAAATATGGACAGCATGAGTCCCAATCCCAACAAAGAAATCTTCAAAAAAGACCTTTCGCGCCAAAGCGAAAAAAATGAAAATAACCCGTAAAAGGGCAACAGAAGATAGGGCCAGTTATCTCTAGTGAAAGAAAAAAGGATTAGTGCTGCAATATGCAATGCTCCGGATTTCCAGTCAGGTTTGTACAAATAATAAAGAAATGAGGCTACCCAAAGCAGAAAAAAAGAAGTGGCTGCAGACTCTGAAATCAATAGCATGGTCCAACCTGAAACATGCCACCAATTCAGCAGAAAATGGACGGAAAGCACAATTAGGATTTGCGCACTGAGTTTTTTTAAAAAAAATAAGAGTGCTGCAATTACTAAAAAAGCAGAGAGGTGATTCAGTACTTTTTGTGTGATAATGATTGCATCGGGGTTTGCTCCGACCATTTTATATAAAAGCGGAACGGTAAAGGGTCTTGGAGAATGTACTCCGCCGCCATCCAGTTCTGTTCTTGCCGGACAGTAGAACTCGGCACTGAATATGGACATTTCTGTCTGACGGATATAATCCATTGGATCGCCCAAACCCTTCCAAAGATAAGGCTTCCAAGCTGTACTCAAACTGAGCGACAGTCCCAGTATAAAGAGTGCAATATTTAGATATAAGGCAATTTTATCAGTTTTCATTTTTTCCGAATATTCGGCAAAGTTAATAAAAACTCTAATAAAATAAGTTTGTAAGATTTAGCAGATCGGCAATTATTTGAAACTCAATTTATATAAATTATAGAGCAGCATATAGTCCAGTCCGTTTCCATAAAAATCATCGCTGTAAGGATACCACTCTGCAATTCTGTTTCCTGTCCGTTCATCAGGGTGATGAACAAAATCTGATTCGCAGTCTAAATTGGTATGTGGATATCCATAAGCGAAACAGTCGCTTTTATTTTTTGCAGGAATGCAATTGCCGTTAAAACTGTAGGAATTCAATATCCTGCGCATTCGCTCCGGGTATTGTTCAAATAATCTTTCAGACCCAGCTTCCAGCATTTCCTTTTCAGGAATATCGTGTAAAAGCATGCGCAACAAGGGGTAGTAGGGTTCTATCCAAGGTGTATATTCCCGGCCATCTTTAATGGCATTTTTCAACGGAATTCTCTTGGGGTTTGACAAGGCTACAAGGGTATGATAAAAACTGTAATTCATCCTCCGTTTTTCATTTTTACCTTCAGAGTCAACAACAATTGGCTTATCGCCCAAGGTAAAACCCTGAACCAATACAGAACTGAAATTAAAATAATTTCCCTTACAGACTTCTTCTCCGCAAATATAATTGACTGTTTCGCAAATCCCATATTTGGTATAGCGCCAGTCATAACCACAGGTATTTGTACCTGCATAATTATCGGGTTTGCCAATACAGGGCGGCAGATAAAATCCAAGACCTGGACCTCCAAGATTTGAGACCAAGGCTTTTGCAATTTTTTTAGACATCAGGACTACAGAAACCGGGCCCTCGGGGCTTTCATGCAAAATATCTTCAGGTATAAATTTTTTAATAAAGGCCAATCCCAGAAGCAGTCCGATTACCTGATCCTGACTCATATATTTCTCGGCCAGAATTTCAGGAGCAAGTTTTTTCGGGTCATTTGGGGCAAGATAGAGAAAATGACAGTCTTTTTCCTGATAACCGCAAAGCGGATGTGCCTGACAGCTGAGTTGCCCGGGCGCATAAATATTTCTAATGTCAGGGTTACCATTTGGCTGATCGGCACAATGGTATCCGGGTTTTTCTTCAGGCATTTTACCATATTCGTCGCTTGCAGTCGGATTGATTTTGCCAAATCGGGAATGAACCGTTGCAGGTTTATGAAATTCCTCCCAAAAGCTGTATGGGACATCATTTCTGATGGCCAATCCGGAAAATCCACTCATATCTGCTATCCAACTGTCATTGCATTTAAATTCGGGGACGACCTCCAAATATCGTTCCACCCATCGGTTGGCTGTCATGTTCAGTCTGCGGAAGGCCTGAAGGGCCAAATAAATTTCTTCTAGCGTTTTGCCAGCCTCATCTTTTGCTCCATTCCTGATCTGCAGGGCATATTCCGTGGAGAGTACGGCCAGATAAAGTCCCAAATAACAGCCAGTATCTTCACTCCAGGCAAGTACACCGTTTTCATTCGACAAATCAGGATTCAGATTACAATATGATTTTTTAAAAGGCGTATTTGTATCCAATGGCCACCAATATTGATTTCTTGTAGGATGATGTGCTGCTGCAGGTATGCTGTAACCTGCTTTCTCAAAATGTCCGTACCAGGCCGGATTCCCTTTTTTATATTCCTGAAAAATGCCGATACCGTCACCACCCCAATCAATGCGGATAAAATTTTGATAAAATCGGGACTTATATTGCCAATATTTTTGATTCAGTACATCCTCTTCGGTAAATTGAGCATAAACAACTGAATTATAAATAAATAAAAATAATATTACTATAAACTGTTTCATGAAAAAGCGTTAATTTTCGGAAAAGATTTCATTTGAAAACAAAATAAGGATTATATCCATAATTTTTTGTTGTCAGAAAACTAAAGATTCTCTATTTTTGGGTATTAAAATCAAAAAAGCACGCTAATCCGTCAAAAAAATATGACGTATTGGCTTATTAAAATCAAAATTCCTTTTAAAAACCGTCCAATTTCGGATATCTACATAAACTCATGCCATTACAAACACTAACAGAACAACTTTGGAAACAACTGCGCTCCGGTAATGCCGAGCAGGTTGACATTGCAATAACTAGAGCCGAAGTTCAGGGCTATGACCTCAGTCCCTTTGACAAAGAATATGCAGAACTCTGTTCCTATATTGAATCGCCAACTGGCGGAACTCCTTTTTCAGCAATCGCAATAGTTTATTCCTGCTCAAAGGTAGATTTAAGCGGTCGTGAACTGAGCGTACTTCCTGAATCATTGCGACAACTAAGAAATCTCAACATACTGATTATCAATGACAACGAATTGACATTTTTGCCCGATTGGATTGGTGAAAAAAATCAGCTGAAGGAATTGCAGCTTCGTGGAAATCTGCTGGAATCGCTGCCTAATAGTATTGGCAAGCTAGAGTTATTGGAAACGCTTGACCTGAGCGCTAACAGACTCAGTAAACTGCCGGTTACTTTATTTCAGCTGCAGCGACTGCATAAACTGAATCTTCAGGCCAATAAACTGACTACGCTCCCCGATCAGTTGGGGATGCTGCTCTCTCTGAAAAAACTTTCATTGGGTGAAAATCCGATGAACAGCTTGCCGGATGCTATCGGCGACCTGCAAAACCTGCAGGAACTGGGCCTCAATTCTATGGGTCTCAGCAGTCTGCCCGACGGAATCTGTAGAATACAGCAGTTGAATATGCTAAATCTGCAACGCAATCTCTTGACGGAATTACCCGCAGATTTTGGAAAAATGACCGGGCTGAAAGAATTGTATCTTACACAAAACAGGCTGGCTTCACTACCCGATACTTTTGGGAGACTGCAAAAGCTGAGCAGGCTTTCGTTGGAACATAATAATCTAACTCAGTTACCGGACAGTTTCTGTAATCTGATTGCTTTATCTGAACTGCAGCTTCAGGATAATCATCTTACTGCCCTACCCGAAAATTTCGGCAATCTTGAAAATCTGTCAGAACTTTATTTGGAACGTAATAAACTAGAAAAACTGCCTGAGAGCATTACTTCTCTTGTATATTTGAAAGACTTATGGGCACAGTCTAATCTTATCAGCGAATTGCCGGAGAGTTTGGGCAATATGATTTCCTTAGAATATCTGAACCTGGAGAATAATCCGATAGACAGCATTCCTAAATCAGTAGTTTCTCTGCTCAAACTCAAAAATTTACTGTTGGCTAATACCAAACTTATCTCCCTGCCTGCAGGTGTTTCCCAAATGAAATTAGATGAATTGGACTTCAGCGCTACCCCATGGGAAGAAGAAATGGAAAAGGTACAGCCCGGTCAAACTACTGATGAAGCAGATACAGAGGCTTCCTCCGGCAAAAAAGACAATGGAGGCTGTTTTGCTGCGATGCTCTTTTTTATCATCACCGCATCTGCCGCTGTTTATTTGATGTTTTTGGGGTGATTGGAAAAACAAGCTTTATTCCTAAAAGAATAGATTCAAATATTTAAGCTTTTATTTGAGACTTTTTCTCAAATACATTGGTTTAATAAGTACTGACTTTAAATAAATTTTGCCCTATTTCCACTAAAATACAATCCAAGGAACTTAATAACCAAACAATTATGCTAACAAAAGCACAGGTCTTAAAATCTATCAATGCCCTACCTGAGCAATTTTCGCTCGATGAACTATTTGAAAGGTTCCTTTTTCTAAATGATTTGGAGATGCGCTTACAAGAGTCAAACTCCGGCAAACTAACTGATCATGAAGACTTTAAAAAGGAAATGCTTCAAAATGACCTAGACGATGCAGATAACAAAGATTAAATGGATTGACAGTGCAAAAAAAGACCTGAGGGAAATAAATACCTATATCAAAAGCCAAAGTCCCAAATTTGCCAAGATCCAAATTCAAAGAATTTTTGAACAGGTTGATAAACTAAAACAATTTCCCTTTATTGGTCTTGTGTTACCGGAACACAATGATGAAAATATTCGATATATTCTTTTTGGCGCCTATCGTATTATTTACTTATTAATTGAAAATGAAGTTCATATTATCAGAGTTTGGCATAATGCCAGAGATTTTAATCCTGAAGACGATTTGTAAAAACATCAATCCTCTTTTCGACCAATAATAAAAAAACTGGAACCAATCTGGTCCTTTAATATTTGATAATTTGTTTTAACTAATTTAAAGCTTTTCGTCATTTTCTATATAGTTCAGTTCCTGATGTTCCTTAATGACCTGAACAACACGACGCACCATCACGCGCCTGATATCACGTTCCATTTCCCGGTCAGGCTGATCAAGTATATACTGAAATTTCATTGAAACATAGTCTTTTTTGATATCAACAATCTTCAGCCGAAATGAACCCGGCCGAATAAGGTGATGATATTGTGTAATTGAAGCAATGAGATCCTCCTCCAGTTCTTCTACATTTTTCATATACTTTATATCAATCTCGAAATCGATACTTGTTTTGCGGACTTCCCTTCTGGTATAATTGATAATCTCATTGGAGAATACAGTACTGTTTGGCAATATAACATAGTCATCATCATCATTCAACAATATAAATTTTGAAAGGGTAATATCTATTACTTTTCCTTTTTTTCCTGCAATTTGAACCGTGTCACCAATATTGATTTCATCGGAAAATGCAATGAACATTCCACTGATGATATTTGAAATATAATCCTTACTCAATACAGCGATTGCTGCTGCAAAGATACTGAGGGATGTAAAGAAAGTAAAGAGGTCAAATCCAAGGAACAATAATAATCCGGCTACAATACCGCCCAATAAAATAAGATAGTAAATATTGTTAATCCCTGCTATCAGATTATCGTTTTGTCTTTTATCCAGGCCTTTTCTTCTTCGGTAGAAGCCGGCCATTATATAAACTATTGTATTGAGCGTAATTAAAAAAATCAAAAAATTGACAATGACATCTGTTTTGCGCAATGGCATTTTCCAGGACTCTATAATATAGTAATCCGTAATTTTTAAATATACAAATAGCGGCAATAATATCCAACCTAAGATTCTTAATAATTGTTTTACCAATCGTTTGCTCATACGAATAAAGTAGTTAGTTGTTTGTATCCAAAATCAGGGTATCAAGTAAAAGTATCAGGTTTTTAAAAATCGACCATTTATCCCAACCGTAGATTAACAAAGTGAAAAATAATACAGCTTTTTCACACTTTAAAATATAAGGTGCGGCCCTTATGATTTTACTTTTATTGACCAGGTAAAATAAAACTTAGAGACAATAACAGGCTGTCCCTTTTCATCGGGCATAGTACCAATGCTTTCCAATGTGATACTCTGCCCCTCCCCTGTATCGATGGCTTTTTGTACCAATGCGAATACTTCAGGTCCCATACTGCAGGTAAAAGTGGATCTTTTATTTACTTTTTTAATATATTCTGCTCGCATTTCGGTGATAAGCATAGAAATTTTTCCTCTGTCATGAATAGCAAGGGAACAGATGATTCCGGTCGACATTTCGGCTGCTGCAGCCTGTGCCGCAAAATAGGTAGATTTGAACGGATTTTGTGAACGCCAGGTATAAGGAACGGTTACTACAGACTTTTCCGTATTTAAAGTTGTAACCCTAACCCCCATAAAAAGTGCCGCCGGAAGTTTCATCAATAGAAAAAGCCATTGGTTGAAAGCGTTCATAAATTTTTTAATGAAGGCAGCTGTTTTGGGCGAATTGTAATTTTGTGCAGTTTCTGAAGTCGACATTTCACTATTTTTTTACGTATTAATAAATTGACAGGCTTTGAACTGAAATTTATTTTCTTAGCTTTGCAAGTTATGAAGCTTTGTTTTTTAAGATGTTTTTAATTTCAACTATTGAATTTCACAAAAATAGTCCCTTTTTTTGCAACTGAGACTAAAAAATAGACAAAGCTTAATAAAAATATAAAAAATCGGATTGAAAATATTTTTAATCCAAAACAGAAGGGTTAGCAGCTATTCGTTATTTATAATTTGGTTTATCCTAACAGCCCTCAGACACGTTAATTATACTATGGCAAAAAATCTCCTTATCGTTGAATCCCCTGCAAAGGCAAAGACCATTGAAAAATATCTGGGTTCCGACTTCGTTGTAAAATCCAGCATGGGGCATATCAGAGATCTGATTAAAGACAGCAAAGATCAAAAGGCAATAGATGTTGATAATAAATACAAGGCAAATTACGAAATCAGCCCTGATAAATTCAAGGTTGTAAAGGAACTGCGCGAATGGGTTAAAAAAGTTGACGAGGTATGGCTCGCGACGGATGAAGACCGCGAGGGAGAAGCTATTTCATGGCACCTGGCGGAAGTTCTGAATTTAAATGTAAAAACTACTAAACGCATTGCATTTCACGAGATTACCAAACCTGCTCTGTTAAAGGCAGTACAGAATCCAAGGCTGATAGATCTGGATCTGGTCAATGCACAGCAATCTCGAAGGGTATTGGACCGCCTGGTCGGTTTTGAGCTTTCCGAATTGCTTTGGAGAAAAGTAAAGAGCGGACTTTCTGCAGGACGTGTCCAGTCAGTTGCTGTTCGCCTGGTGGTTGATCGCGAACGTGAGATCGAAGAATTCAATACAGCTCCATTTTTTAGAATTGGTGCCCGTTTTAATGTATTGAACAATGAGAAAAATATTCAGGTAAGCGCCAAGTTATACGACCTGAAACAGCGTTCGGAAGAGCATAAATTTGAAAAAGAGGGCGATGCAAAAGCTTTCCTCAACAAATGTCTTCCTGCTACCTATACAGTTGAAGAAATTACCGTAAAACCGACGAAACGCAGTCCGGCACCACCTTTTACGACTTCAACGCTGCAACAGGAAGCCAGCCGTAAGCTTTATTTCCCGGTTTCGAAAACCATGCGCGTTGCTCAGGCTCTGTACGAGGCCGGACACATCACCTATATGCGTACCGACTCAACCAATTTGAGTGCTGAGGCGCTAAAAAACATAGAAAAAGCGATTGTTGGCAATTACGGACAGAATTACCATAAATACCGCACCTATTCCAGCAAAAAAGGTGCACAGGAAGCACACGAGGCTATCCGTCCCACCTATTTGGAAAAGCAGCAGGTTAGCGGCGACCGCGACGAGCAGCGCCTTTATGAACTGATTTGGAAAAGAACAATTGCTTCGCAAATGGCAGATGCCCAGTTGGAAAAAACAACTGTCGATGTCAAAATTTCTACAATAAATGATGCCCTGCTCGTTGCTGTAGGTGAAGTGCTCAAATTTGATGGGTTTCTCAAAGTTTATTTGGAATCAAAGGACGAAGAAGAAGACGAGGACGCTGAAGATGCCATCCTTCCTCCTATGAAAAAGGGTCAGAAACTGGACCTGAAGGAAATGGAGGCGGTAGAACGCTATACCCGACCTCCTTACCGTTATACGGAGGCCGGTTTGGTAAAAAAACTTGAAGAACTCGGCATCGGACGTCCTTCTACCTATGCGCCTACAATTGAAAGAATCATGAATCCTACGAGGGGTTACATCACAAAAGAAAGTCGCGAAGGATCAGAACGCCCTTACAGAGTGCTGATGCTGCATGCATCAAGCCCTAAAAAAGAGGCTCATATCACCGAATCTACAAAAAAAGAGGTTTACGGTGCAGATAAAAATAAACTTTTTGCCAGCGATATGGGTAAACAGGTTTCTGATTTTTTGGTCAAATATTTCGACAAAATCATGAACTACCGTTTTACTGCCGGTATTGAGGATCAATTGGACGAAGTATCAGAAGGCAAACTCGATACAGTAAAGATGCTGGATGCAGTTTATAAACCTTTCCACGAAACTGTTCTGACAACCCGCGATGAAGCTGAACGTGTTACAGGTGAACGTATTTTGGGCAAACATCCTATTTCTGGCCTTACTGTACTCGTGCGCATTGGCCGTTACGGTCCTGTAGCACAAATTGGCAGCAGCGAGGAACTTGGCGAGAACGAAAAATCGATTTATGCGAATCTTCACCGCGAACAGTCCATTGATACCATAACAATGGACGATGTCATGGATCTCTTTAAATTTCCCAAAATATTGGGAACTCACAAGGGATTTGAGCTCTCGGTCAATGAGGGCAGGTATGGCCCTTATGTCAAATTCGACGAGAAATTTATCTCTCTGCCTAAAAATGTAGATCCTAATTCAATTTCCTTTGACGATGCAGTAGTCCTTATCGATGCCAAGCTGATTGAAGATGCCCCTGTGGGATATTTTCAGGGCAAACCAATTACTAAGGGCAGCGGAAGATTCGGTCCTTTTGTAAAATGGGAAAACCTCTATGTGTCCATTACCAAAGGTTCCGGCTTTCAGTTGGAAACGATCAACGAAGCTCAGGCAATACTGTTGATCGAGCAAAAGATTGAGAAAGAAGCTTCTAAATATCTTCGTCAATGGGAAAATCAGGAGCTTTTCATCGAAAACGGCCGTTGGGGTCCATTTATCCGTTCCGGTAAAAAATCCTACAAACTGATTGATGCAAACGGCAAAAAAATCACTGCGGAAGAAGTGCCTGACTTAACAGTGGAACAGGTAATTGCTATGGTGGAAGAACAGGGCGGTAAGGTTAAAAAACCTAAGGCAGCCAAAACAACAAAACCCACTGCAGGAAAATCAACTGCCACAAAATCAACAACTAAAACAGTTGTAAAGAAAACGGCTAAGAAATAGACAAACGGTAAAATGACAAAGCCCCTACTTTTTTGAGAGAAGGGGCTTTTTTTGTTTATTAACATTTTAAAAGATATGTTTCCTGGAACACCATTCCAACTAAGCTTTTTCTCCTCGTATCATACCAAGTACCTGATAAACCCAGATCCGTCATTAGAAATTCTATTCCAAGCCTAAATTGCTGTGAAACTAAGCACTTACTCGTTTTTTTGGTTTTGAAATAGGGGTAACTATTTCTTCCCCCCAAAAAACTCCGTGAGCACTTATTTTCTTTGCCATTTAGGCTTTCATCACGAACTCTAATGACGGATCT
>CAINVS010000558.1 GCA_903854205.1 uncultured Bacteroidota bacterium
AAAATTTTAAACAATATTTATTAAAAGTAAGGTATCTAATTTTTACTTATTTTTTTGTCTACTTTTTTGTTGCAATTCCAGTTCATATTGTATTTTTCAACCTTTCGTCTGACTCATCCCCAACCCCTTCTCTCCAAAAAGAAGGGGCTTTTTTCGGCTTTGCCGAAACTCCGCAGGAGTCTCAAAAGCCCCTCTTTTCAGATGAGCTTTGCTCGTCGCAAAGAGAGGGGTTTGGGGTGAGTCAATTCGCCTTCCGTCTAACAAACACAAAGTTAAGCTTCCTGATTTGCATTGTCAAGTCAAAAAATCATATTGTTTGAAATATTTTGTTTCCAATGATTAACAAATCAATTCCTCAGACAAATGCAATTTTACATAGAAATAGCATATATTGCGTTTTGAAACTATTAACATGAACCCAACATACCCCAAATACTTCTCCCCAAACAACCTGCGACTGGCCTGGGAACGCATGATCCGCTCCAATGGGAAGGACGTAAAGGATATTTTCGGCATGGAGATTTACTCCGTCGATCTTGATAAGAACTTGGAAAAATTATCCAAACTCATTCTTGACGGAAATTACAGACCACAGCGGCCATTCAAATATTTTGAGCCCAAGGTCTCCAAAACACAGCGGACAAAAACCGTCCTCAGCATTGAAGATGCTATTGTTTTTCAGGCAATTGCCGACAAAATAGCAGCAGATAAATACCGCCTCCTCACTGAAAACAACAGTTTTGTTTTCGGTTCTGTCCTGCATCCTGAGGTGGAAAAAGGCATAGCCCTGCTCGATGAAGCGGAACCCGATTTTTACTTTTTTGAATATTATATTCCGCTCTACAATAAGTTCCTCAATTCGGTCAATACCGAAATTGAGAATACCGCTGTCCGTTATAAACTGGAAACCGATATTACCGGATTTTTTGACTGTATACCGCATTCCCGCCTGCTGCTTACCCTGCATAAATTTGGCGTGGAAACGGATATACTGGACTTATTGGGTGACTGTCTCAATATCTGGTCCGGCACCCGCGAGTCTATTACCGCCGGAGTCTGCATACCGCAGGGACCGGCAGCCTCCTTCTTTCTGGCTAATGTCTTCCTCACAGATCTCGATTATCTGATTTCCCGTGAAGGATATACTTATTACCGTTATATGGATGATGTACGCATCTACGAGGAAACGGAGGAAAAACTGACAGAAGCGCTTGTTTTAATTGATAATTTCCTGAAAAGTCGGGCACTTTCACTAAATACAAAAAAAACGACAATTGAAGAAATAGGAGAAAATCGGGAAGCACTGAAAAACGATCTGCTGGGTTCAGCATCCGGATCTGAAGGCATTGATTATGAGGCACACAGCAATCATAAGATTTATCTGACAGAACAGCATCCCGACAATGAACAGGAAAAAAAATATATCATCCGAAGCATCGAGGGCAAGGAATTGCTGAAATACTGCAAAAAAGAAATCGCAGAGGTTGAAAAAAATCTCCTGGAAAAATTTGAACTGCTTGGCACCGAAAAATTTGATTATAAATCCTTTAACAAGGATGATAAATTTCATAAACAGATTATAGGACTGGCTTTCCGTTGGCGCAATGCTAACCGGATTCTGGAAGAGGAAGAAAAACCGCAGTTGAATGATAAACTGATTCCAATCTGGCTTTTCTGCCTGGAGCATTATTTTTGGAAGGCCAATCATTTCTGTTGGAACCTCAATCTTTACGGGCCCCGGGAGGATATCAGCAAAGCACTTCAGGCGCTCATGCCTAAGTTCCGCATTTATGAGTGGGTGCGTTTTCAGATGCTGTCAAACATGGCTACAGGACAGCGTTTCGATGCCTCTCAGCTGAAAGAACTTTTCCGGCTCTGTACCAAAGAGCATTCTCCTTTGGTGCGAATCGGTTATTACATGATCCTGCTGCGGCAGCTCAGCCCGGCGCAGCAGCTCTATGCTTCGCTGAAACAGGCAATCCGCGACGACAGCGAGCCCTATATCAAAAACCGCCTCTCTGTATTTGCGGGCAGCGGCAATTCCGATAACATCAAATACTGGTTTGGCCTATGAAATTCAGCGATATAGAAAATCTGGAAAAGTCTCTTTCTGCGCCTGAAAATTCGGCGCTGAACAGCTTTCATCAGGACCTGATTCAGGAATACCTGCAAAAAGAACAACGCAAAACAACTGCGGCGGATCGCCCTTTTGAGTATTTTTATGAGGATGTCAGCGCTTCGGAGTTGGGTCTCGATTTCAAAAAAATTCTCGGTGAGAAATACTACCGCAATGCCTCGGGCGATGCCATGAGTTGCCTGCATATCTGCAATGAATTCCGAAAACTCTCCGCTTATCAGGTGAGCGGTTGGCTGCAGAATGCACTAAAATTCGTGGATCATCTAGTGCTGCACTATATACAGGAAATCTGCAAAGAAAAACCGAAGAAATACGATAAAGCGGGACTGGAAAAGTCGCGCTATATTCAGTTAAGCGAAAAAGCGGGCAGTCCCGGCATTGCGGGTGCCTACCTGAAAGATCTGTATGAGCAGCGTAACCGTCTGGAACACCGCACAATTGTCCATGACGACGGTCGACAGGAATTGATTCCCCCGCAAAGGAATAAGGTGAGGAAGTTGGTGGTGAAGTTGTATCCGGAGGTATTGAGGGCTGGGACGGGGGTATTTTTAAAAAAGTTAGAATGATTTCAAAAAAAAAAATTATCTTGCTGCATAGTTACTACCTATACTAAATTTAGAAAATTACAACCTATATATGATCACGCTAATTGCTAATTCAGGTATACAATTTCATTCC
>CAINVS010000559.1 GCA_903854205.1 uncultured Bacteroidota bacterium
TAAACATTTAGAGTTGCATTTATGACTTGAATGCTGCAGCTGAAAAATTTCTCGGATTCCAAAGCTCAGTTCATTATTCCAAGCGATATCTGACATGTTTCCTTTTAGGATATTGATATGTAGATTGCCATCGCCTGCATGACCATAACAAACTGATTCAAATTTATATTTTTTCCCAATTTCTTTCACGCCGCTTAACAATTTTGGTAATTCAGCTCTTGGAACTACAGTATCTTCCTCTTTATAAACCGAGGTTTTTTTAACAGCATGTCCAACATTTCTACGCATTAGCCAAAGATCGTTTTTTAGTTTTTCACTGTCAGCGAAAAGGACTTCAATACAATCATAATTTTCCAAAATGCTGTTAATTTTTTCACAATCAGCATAAAGGTTGTCAAGATAATTTCCGTCTACTTCTATAAGCAGATGTGCCTTTGTATCTGCTGTAATTTGAATATTAATGTTTCCCAGATAGGAAATAGCTTTATCAATAGCGGCCCTTTCCATAAACTCGAGGGCTGATGGAACAATACCTGCTCTGAAAATCGCAGAAACTGCTTTACATGCAGTTTCTGTACTTCGAAAAGCTGCGAGCATCAAAAGATTGTAAGCGGGATGTGGAATTAATCTTAAAACGGCTTTGGTAACAATTCCGAGGGTGCCTTCACTGCCGACTATCAGTTGTGTGAGATTATATCCTGTAGAATTTTTTAAAGTATTGGCTCCTGTCCAAATGATTTCCCCATTGGGCAAAACAACTTCCAGATTGAGTACATAATCTTTTACAACGCCATATTTAACAGCTCTTGGGCCTCCGGAATTTGTATTGATATTTCCTCCTATATAACAAAAACTGCGGCTGGCAGGATCGGGCGGATAGTAGAGACCTTTTTCTTTAACGGCATTTTGGAGTGTTTCGGTAATTACTCCGGGTTCAACTGTTACCTGAAGATTTTGTTCATCAATTTCCAAAATTTTGTCAAAACGTTCCATTGAAATAACTACTCCTGATTTTACAGGTAATGCTCCACCGGCCAATCCGCTTCCTGCTCCTCTGGGTGTCACCGCGATATGCTCTTGGTTGCAATAGCGCAAGATCTGACTTATCTGTTCTTTAGTATTTGGGACTAAAACCAATTCAGGAAGAAATAGTAAATCTTCCGTCTCGTCTTTCCCGTATAAAAAAATCTTATCTGAGGAAGTGTAAGAATATTGTTCTCCAACTATTACAGTTAGGTTAGCAATTTGAGTTGCGCTGATTTTTTGAAATTCGTAGGTCATAATATTCTTATAAAAACCACCTAAGCTAGCCTTTATACAAAAATAAAAAAAAAGTCCTCAAACGCTTTGGGTTGAGGACTTAAATTTTAAATATTTGTAATCTATTTCTTTATTATATCAGCAGAGAGGAAATAAAGCTCCATATCATTTTTTACGTTTCCGTAAATTTCAATAGCTGAGCTGTAACCTTTTTTAATTTCTGCAAATTGACTGTCAAATTTAATTTTCACAAATCCTTTTTTCCCAGGTGCGATTGGTTTTCTAGTCCAATCCAATGGGAGAGTACATGTGCATCCGCCCTGAACAAAATCGATTTTAAAATCTTCTTTACCCGTGTTAGTAAACTCAATCGTTAGATCACTGGTTTCTCCAAATTTTAAAGTACCGAAGTTATGATTTGGTTTGTCAAACTTGATAGTGGTTGAAGATCTTTTAGTATTTGTCAGATCAGTTTTACCTGGATCAGTTACTTTTTTTTTTCTGCCTCAACAATATTTAATTTATCGTTATTACCGGCATCGCCTACAGCACCTTCTCCTTTGATGATTTTAAATTCTACACGGCGGTTAAGTTGACGTCCATCAGGATAATCTTTACCTTCTGCAGTTTCATTTGGAGCAACAGGCTCATCTTCACCAAAACCTTTAGGGATCATTCGACCTTTTTCAACGCCTTTACCGATTAGATATTCCATTGCAGCATCAGCACGATTTTTGGAAAGAGTTGCATTGTAAGAGTTTGGTCCATGTGCATCTGTATGACCACGAACTTCAACAACCATATCAGGATGATCTTTCAAAATGCTTGAGATCATATTCAATGTATCAGCAGCGCCCTGACGGATATTAAATTTGTCATAGTCAAAGTGAACATTGATGAAAATTGGAGGAGGAGTCAGGTACAATTTCTGTACATTTTTCATGTCAGCTTTAGCAATGGTTTTGCTTTCGCCAACAAATCCCTGCAAACGTGCCTGAATACGAACATCGTTGGAACGGCCTATTTTGAACTCATGACGGTTACTGCTGATAGTAGATTCTTTCAATACTTCATTGTTAGCACCATAAACGATAACTGTTACGTTTCCTAAAGGCTCATTGGTTTTTTTGTTGAATGTTTCAACAATAAGACCTGTTTCTTTCAAAGTTGTTTTGTCTTCCCAAGCCATTGGGTTGTCAATAGAACCGAAGCGTTTTTCCAAAGCAGGACGACGTGCATCTACAATTGTCTTTGCACCGCTTTCCCAGCCTTCTTTTTTAGCAACTACTTCATATTCTTTGCCCTGTTCGAGCATGAAAGTGAATTTATTGCCGCTGTCATTTTTCTGTTCGTCAACAATTTTACCGGTAGATTTCTCGATCAGTTGAACAGTAGCACCATTTACAGGTGTATTGCCCTTTTCCTGATCCATAACATTGATGGTCAATTCTACATCACAACGCTCAGGCATAAGAACAGAGAAAATATCATCTGTAGAAGTCATTTTGCCCGGGATCATTGTAGATCCTGCACGATTAGAGATAAAATAACCGTAGCAGTCATCTTTTCCTTCACGGTTAATGATAAAGCCAAATTCATCAAGACTGGTATTGAAACCGACACCCATATTTTCAACTTTACCCCAAGCATTTGATTTAGGATCGTGTTTTGATGTAAACATATCAAAGCCACCTAAGCCCGGATGCCCTGTTGATGCGAAATAAAGGTTATTGTCACGGCTGTCAAAAAAAGGATGGGAGTCGTCTCCTACAGAGTTTACAGCTTCCATATTCAATGGTTGACGTGTAGTTCCATCAGCGTTAATTTCTGCGTACCAGATATCAAAACCGCCTTTGCCGCCTGGCATGTTAGATGAAAAGAAAAGAACTTCTTTTCCGCCAATTACACCGACTGCAGGGTTTTTGCAGGTATAAGAATCGTTATTGAAATCGAGCAATTTTGGCTCACCAACAGCATTATCTTTGTAAGAAGAATAGTAAAGCTTACTGTTTTCCAACATGTTTCCGACCAATCTTGCACGAGCATAGTAGAACTTGCTCATATCGGCGTTGAAAGTTGGATTTACACTATGGAATCCATCTTTATTAAGGATTGCAGTATTGAAATCCGTTGCTTTTTTCCACTCTTTTTTATCACTGTCATAATCTGCAATATAGATTCTTACAAATTTTGAAGCAGGATCAGCGTTTTCAACAAAGATTATAGAATCACTGCGCAAAGAAGAGAAAATCATCTTGGTACGGCCTATTGGGTAGGCACTGTTTTCCATGAGAGCGGAATTGATTTCCTTACCGGCATTATTGATTTTTAATTCTTCTTTGGATTTAGTTCCAAGCTGTTTTGCCCATTTAGCACCATCGATTTCGACTTGTGCCAATTTTTTCATTCTGTCGGCGTCATTACCGGCAAATTCATTTTTAAACTGTTCGAATGCAGGAATACATTCATCATATTTTGCATTAAGCTTAAGAGAATATGCATAATACCAACGGGATAATTTGAATATTCCTTCTTTGTCGGCATTCAATACTTTTAAAAACCAGGCTTCAGCATCTGGATAATCTCGAAGCATAAAATAAGTGTAAGCTACATCATAGATGGCTTTTGCATCATTGGGTTTGCGGTCATAAACTTTCATGTACAAATCAAGGGCATTCCAAGTATCGTTTTTGCCCAAGTTGTCACTTGCCAATGTTTCCAATTTTTCTGTAGGTTGTCCAACAGGGGGTTGAGCCCAGTTGTGAGACATGGCCAACATGAAAGCTACTGCTATTAAAAGACAATTTTTCATTGCTGTTACTATGTTATTGAGATTTGAGAATTCAGATAATTTCAGATCTGCTCTTTTTCGGTATTCAATAAAAAAAACCAATTAGAAACGAGGGTTATAAAGAATTTCTTTTATGACAATTTCTTTATAAATTTTGGCGATGTAGGAAAGCCCAAATTCAAAACCCATAGCACGAGCATTTGTGCCATTGTAATTGTTATTTCCGCTCAAGCTGAGTGATGAGAGGTTAAAATCATAAGCTCCGCCGATAATAAGACCTTTCAATTCAAAGCCAATGCGTCCGAATGCTGCATCTCCTACACGATAACCACCGCCAAATAGCAGGTTGATGTCTTTAGTACTGTTGAAGTGATAAGCAAAAACAGCCTGAGCATTCAACTCAAATATTTTGGTCATTAATTGCATGAACATCATAGGACGCACACTGAAGTTGTTACCCAAAGAGAAGTTAGTTTTCACACTGCCTATAACATTCATTGGGAGTTTATAGTCGGATGTAGTTCCCAAATCAAGTGTTGGTCTGGTAAAGTGATTTGCAGAACCCGCAACTTCAATACCCCAACCTGTACCACGGTGAGCAACCATGAGACCTGCAGAAAAATCTGGAGCTGTAGCGTTGAACTCTCCTCTGAACGAGGTGTTGTCAAGATCCGGATTTCCTTCAAGCTCTTCTCCCCAAGTATAATCGTGATCTTTAGATCTATTCTGATAAATTCCACCCTTGACACCAAAAGAAAGACGAGTTCTTCCGCGTTGTCCCAAGCCAAGGTGATATGCCAATGATAATTCAGCTCTCATTGTTGATAGATAGCCAACTTTATCATTGTAGAAATTAAGGCCTGCGCCAAGCCAGCTCTTCATTTCTGAACCATTTTTAGGTGGTATACCCAATGCCACATCCGCATAAGCAGACGGAGTTTTGAAACCTCCAAATTTTGGATCGAGGTTGTCAACATTCATGCCAAGGCCTTGCCATTGACTTCTATAAATTCCACCTATGCGGAAAGTTCCGGAATAATAGCCGGTGTAGACGGGGTTGAGATTAATGGGAGCCATGTCAAACATCGTAAAGTGGATGTCCTGTGCACTGGCTGCGCCAGTAATTCCCATTAAAAACGCGAGCAGTAAACCCTTTAAGATTCTCATTGTTTGCTTTAGTTTTTTGGTAAAAAATCTCTAATAAATCTTTATTTTTAAGTTATTAAGCTTGATTGAAATCAATGAAGATCAACAATTATATCAGCTTTTTTATTTTAGTACTAGGTAAATATAAGGATGTTTCCAATAATTCACCAAAATTTAACATTATTTTTAAAGATTAACAAAATAAATGTTGATTAAAGTACAACTATTGACAAATAAAGAAAATATTAGTA
>CAINVS010000560.1 GCA_903854205.1 uncultured Bacteroidota bacterium
ACATTTACGTGGTGCTTCAATAAGATTGCTGATTGAGCAAAATGATAATTTCGTATTTATACTATTGAAATCATTTTCAGTAATAATAGTTGAAAAAGAAAATGAAGATTTTATAAAAGAAGCACAAACAGATTTTATAAAAGGCTTCTTAAAAGCACAAGAAACAACAAAAGAAGATATTTACACTTTGAAACAAAAGGTTGACACTTTTAAAGCAAAAGTAAACGGTTTTGATTTGGAAGCGGTGGAGAAAATCGAAGAAGTTGAAAGTGCTTTGTATCTTAATTTACACTCAAACTGGCTGATAAATTTTAATAATAAATTCGCAAATAATTATGCTTGACCAACAGATAAATGAACAATTGGGCTTACTTCAAAAGGAGCTTACAAAACTAAAGACAGTTACTGACTACATAGACGGTGCAAAGGAAAATTCAATAAGTATAATTGTTGAACTTGAAAAAGTGCAACAGAATTATGCTGTCTATACGGACAAGATTTTCAATCTTTACAAGCAATACGTTACAGATCTGAAGCAAAATACTGAAATTCAAATCAATGACGGAGTTTTAAAGTTTGAAACAACAGGCAATAAAATTGATACAACTAACAAGGAAAAACTTGTTGAAACAAAACGACTTTTAGAGCAATACAAACAAATTGTAGAGGCAACCGACAACTTGGTTAAAACTCTTGAAAGCGTTGACTTTCCGACCAGACTTTCAACAATTGATACGAATATAAAAGCGGTTAATTCTGCCCTAAATGAAGCGAAACAATCAATTGAAAAAAACGCAACGGATAATCAAGCTATACTTATTAAGCGACTTGACATACAAGACAAGGAAATTAAATCCTTAAAAACAATATTGTTTATAATTTGCGGACTAATTGTAATGGGCATTTTGGTCAATAAGTTTTTTTAATTTTGAATTATTTTCAAGGTTCCCCAAACTCCTCAACAATAACCTTCACATGAGCAGGGGTCAATAAACGATTACCAGGCTTGTAACCAAAGCTTTTTAGCATCGGTAAAACAGTGTCACTTAATTTGATCCACCTGCGTAATTGAGCACTGGCACTTTTCTTTGAAATGTTCGGAAAATAGAGCTGTGCTAACTCCCCGTAACCGTATGATTTTATTCTAAATTTCTCTTCCATTTTCTAAACTGGTCTAATTGGGTATAAAAAAAGCCCTGGGGTTTCCAGGGCTTTAAGTTTAAAATGACATTGCTAATCGGGTTCCTAACTTAGTGGATAGTCGTTCCATATCTTCACCTACTTTTTTATCTACGATTCGGGCATAGTGCTGAGTGCTTGTAATATTTTTGTGTCCAAGCATTTTACTAACCGATTCAATCGGCACACCATTCATCATAGTAAGCGTAGTAGCGAAAGTGTGACGAGCGATGTGATACGATAAGTTTTTAGTGATGCCGCAGAAGTCTGCCAACTCTTTGAGGTAAGCATTCATCTTTTGATTGCTCAGTATGGGCAATACGAGGTCATCTGCTTCAAGCAAATCCAATTCAACGTACTTGTTGATGATTTGCATTGGAACGCCCAATAAGGGCACGTTTGCACGTCCACCTGTTTTTTGCCTTTTGGTTTTAATCCAGGTGCCAGCTTCATTTCTTTCAATCTCGCAACGTCTGAGTTTTTTTACATCCGCGTAAGCCAAACCTGTGAAGCAAGAAAATACAAAAAAGTCCCTAACCCTGGTAAGTCTCTCAAATGAAGAGTTGTACTCCATGATTGATTTCAATTCATCCTCTGTAAGGTAGGGGCGGTCAACTTCTTTCATGGTCAAACTAATCCCTGCAAATGGATCTTTTAATATCCATCCATGACGGAGACAACGATAGGTTATCCTTTTAAGATTTTGAAGGAATTTGTTGGTCGTGTTGAAATTGCAACCTTTTTCCGTTTTCAAATACATACCAAATTCAGTAACCATGTAGTTGTCGATTGATTTAATCGGCACATCACTTGCTTTGTATTTGATTCTTAGAAAATTCGAAAAATGATTTTTAGCAGCATTGTACTTTTGGCAAGTGGCATAGGTACTTTCCTTTCCGATTAATTTGCGAAGTCCCTCAATGTGGTCTTCCCAAATTTCAATAATCATTTTGGCTTTTGCTGTGTTTACTCCGAGTACCGCATCACGCAAAAGTTGCGGAGTAACGGTATCGTGCATGGTAATAAGCTCGCTGTACTTTTGGCGAGTTCTGGTGATCACGGAATCAATGTAATCATTGAATTCACGAGCTTCGTGAGAGCGACCAATTACTTTGGCGCGTTTAGAATCCCAATCTTTGGGCTGAATACTTCGCTGGAGCTGTAAAACTACACGTTCTCC
>CAINVS010000561.1 GCA_903854205.1 uncultured Bacteroidota bacterium
TGAGAAATTTACAAAATAATTCAGCTTTTACATAAACAAATATTTAATATTCAAGTATTTATAAACATAAATACGACTTCACTGTCGGCAAATATATAAGGACCGATTATTCTGAAAAGACTTTTATTGATAAGCGACGGATAACTAAATGCTATTTTGGAACCCTCTTATCTTTTGGGCCTTTGCAAAGAACTTTCCTATAAGGCAGGAGTTCAACCTTTGGTTGGCTAAAAGTGAATTTACAGTTTTACCCGAATGTTTGCCTGAAATGACAAACCTCAGTGCAATTTATACATTTAAAAACCCGCAAGAACCTTATAAATTAGAAGAAATTAGGCTAAAAATGACAAATTGCAGCTTCTATGACTGCAAATGATCGAAAACAAGGAAATCATTAAATTATTTTGACTGCGTGGAACTTTAGAAAGCCGATATTAGTTCTATCTTTGTGAATGGATAAATTATGCTCTTTGAAATATCACAATATCCATTCTTTTTTGTATTTCTACATGGCAGGTTGAGTTTTCAACTTTCCACTCCTTACTGAATATGGGGCCGACAGGAATCGACGGCAAATCGTAGTTGGTAGGTAAGCATGCCGAGTAAGCTGTGCTCACACTCGTTAAACCTGGTACGGAACAATTTAAGTGGCAACACTTCTTATGCAATGGCTGCTTAAGATTAGGATCCTTATAAAGAACTAATTGCAGCCGTGCTGCGCTTGAGTCTTCATACACAGCGTAGCATCCACAACCTTTTGAGGATATCAGGGCGGACAGTTTCCGGCTGCCCTGCGACAAATCCAGGAAAATAGGAAGCAGCTCGTCTGTGTTTGTCTCCTGATGCTTCCGAGACCCGAACAAACAATAAGCATGTAGAAAGCTTATGGGCACTTTGACCGGACGAGGGTTCGAATCCCTCCGGCTCCACAAATCAAGAATTGGTCGGATATCTTTTAATAGATGTCCGACTTTTTTTATTTTTGAATTTAGAACTTAGTATAATACCTCATGCTCCAAAATAAAAAAATACTGCTCGGAATATCCGGAAGTATTGCTGCCTATAAAGCTGCCTTCCTTACCCGACTGCTCATCAAAGAAGGAGCAGAAGTTCGAGTCATCATGACCCCCGCTGCAACTGATTTTATCAGCCCGCTCAGCCTTTCAACTCTCTCCAAAAATCCTGTCCACAGCGCTGTCAGCAATGAAGAAGGCTGGAACAATCATGTTGAGCTAGGTCTTTGGGCAGACATTATGATTATTGCTCCTGCAACTGCCAATACGCTCGCCGGAATGGCCAATGGTTTCTGCAATAATATGCTTCTAGCTGTCTATCTGTCCTCGCGTTGTCCGGTGTTTTTCGCACCTGCGATGGATCTTGATATGTGGACACATCCTGCCACACAAAACAATGTTCAAAAACTGATCAGCTACGGAAATCTGCTCATTGATGTGGCTGATGGCGAACTGGCAAGCGGTCTGAGCGGTAAAGGCCGTATGGCAGAACCTGAAGATATTGTAAAAATTATTTCGGAATATTTTGTAAAAAAAGAGTTCAAACGTTTGAATGGCAAGAAAGTACTGATTACATCCGGCCCGACAATAGAACCAATCGACCCGGTTCGTTTCATTTCCAACTATTCTACAGGAAAAATGGGCAAGGCAATCGCTGAAGCGCTGGCTGAAAATGGTGCTGAAGTAATATTTATCAGCGGACCGGTTTCCCATTACCCTATTCACAAAAACATAGAAACTATAAAAGTTAAAAGCGCCGAAGAAATGTATTTGGCCACAGCCAAACATTTTTCAGAATCGGAAATAACCATCCTCACTGCAGCTGTGGCCGATTATACTCCGGCAGTTGTGGCTACAGAGAAAATTAAGAAAAAAGGTGATGAAGGCATGGTTATTGAATTGGTAAAAACAAAGGATATTGCAGCCTCACTTGGAAAAATAAAAAAAGAAGGACAACTACTGATTGGTTTTGCACTGGAAACTGAGAATTTTATGGAGAATGCCAATAAAAAACTGGCGTCCAAAAATCTCGATTTTATAGTTCTGAACAGCCTAAAAGATGAGGGTGCAGGCTTTGGTTTCGAAACCAATAAAATTAGTATTATAGAGCGGAATGGAGATATTGAGCGCTTCGGTCTTAAATCAAAAAAAGAGGTGGCTGAAGATATTGTTGAAAAAATTTGCAGTCTACTGCACCTTTAGTCACTTAATGCCGTTTTATTTCTGATATTTGTAATATATTCATGGCTTATCCGATTCTATATGCATCGTTACAGTTTTTTATTTTTGGCTTTTTTCGCCTTTTGGGGCAGTTTATCCGCTCAGGAAATTATCAGCAACGTGACTATTAACACACCGAAGCTGCAGACTGCTGATCCTAAAATTTTCAAAAGTTTAAAATCTGCCCTTCAGGAGTTTATTAATAACCGAAAATGGACAGATGATACTTATTTGCCTGAAGAAAAAATTGAAATGAATGTCATTATCACTATTGACGAAGAAATTTCTCAAACTTCTTTCCGTGCACAGCTCACTATCCAAGCTAGTCGACCGGTTTTCAACAGTAGTTATAATTCCGTTCTGATTCAGCATCTCGACAAGGATTTTTACTTCAACTATGGAGAATTTGAGGTTTTGGACTTTACGGAAGGTTCATTTTCATCAAATCTTACTTCCACTATCGCCTATTATGTTTATGTAATTTTAGGTTTGGATTACGATACGTTTTCTGAATTGAGCGGAGACGTTTTTCTCAATAAAGCACAAAACATTCTAAACGCAGTTCCAAGAGGTGCCGCCAAGGGCTGGAGCATGCAGGATGGAGACAGAAACAGATACTGGTTAATCGAAAATTTGCTTAATGTTCGAATGCAGGGAATGCGCAGGGCCATGTACCAATACCATCTGATGGGTCTTGACCGGCTCAGTTCCGAAGAAAGCAGAGCAGAAGCTTTGTCAAATATCGAAAAATCACTTACTGCTATCAGAGAAGCAAATGCCGGTTATCCTGCTTCTATGCTTGTTCAAACCTTTGTAAATTCTAAAAGAGATGAAATTTTGAATATTTTTTCAATTTCTGATTTACGCACCCGCAGACGAATTTATGACATCATGATAAAAATTGACGGAACCCACGCCGCTGATTATCAAAAACTGACTCAACCTTAAAAATCATTATCTTGGGCAGAGATACAAAAAGTATCTCTGCCTTACACTTTATATCATAATGGAAAAAGAAGTTAAAAAAGCTCACTGTTCTGGTTTTATTAATATTATTGGACATCCAAACGTAGGCAAATCTACGCTTATGAATGCTCTTGTAGGGGAGAAAATGTCTATCATTACTCACAAACCGCAGACTACTCGTCACAGAATCATTGGTATAGTGAATGATGATAATTGGCAGATGGTATTTAGTGATACCCCCGGTCTTATTAAAAAGGCCAACTATAAAATGCAGGAAAGAATGAATGCTTTTGTGCACAGTACTACCGAGGATGCGGATGTAATGATGCTGATTGTAGATGTAAAAGAACCATTTGATGCAGAATCTCCAATTCTGGATTTATTAAGAAAAATCAAATGTCCGTTATTTTTGGTTCTTAACAAAACCGATCTGCTGACGGAGGAACAGCTTTTTGAAGTATTGAAACTATGGAAAGATATAGCTGAATTTGCTGAAATTATTCCTATTTCTGCACTCAAAGGTAAAAACGTTGATGCGCTGAGAGATAAATTATTGGAATACATGCCGGAAGGACCTGTATATTATCCGAAAGATCAGTTTACAGATCGTTCTGAAAGATTTTTCGTTTCAGAAATCATAAGAGAAAAAATTCTTTTGCTTTATCATCAGGAAATTCCATATTCTGTAGAAGTAATCGTAGATGCCTTCAAAGAAGATCCTGAGCCTGAAAAAAATCTGGTGCGCATACATTCTACTATCTATGTTTCCCGTAAAACTCAAAAATCAATTATCATCGGAGACAAAGGATCTGCCATTAAAAAATTGGGGATTGAATCAAGAAAAGACATTGAGACTTTTTTGGACAAACGTGTTTTTCTGGAACTTTTTGTAAAAGTGAAAGAAGACTGGAGAGATGACGAAAGTGTCTTAAAAATGTTTGGTTACGAGGATTAAACACAAATCAGAATTTATATAAGTATCAGTAATTTTATAAGCTTATTATTTATGAAAAAAGTTATAAACACCCTATTTATAGGGTTTTTGTATTTTATACCGCTTCAGGCTCAGGGCGATAAAGAGATAGTGAGAAAAGAAATTATCGCTGTTGTTGATAATTTTTTCACCGCAATGCACAATGGCGATACAATGGCAATGAAACTGTTGATGAGCAACACTGCTATGTTAAAAACAGTTGATAAGGGGCGCACTGTTTCAACACCATACAATACCTTTTTAATGTCTATTGCCATGAAACGCCCAAATGTCTGGCTGGAAAAACTTTATAACTATGAGATTAAAATTGACGGCGATATGGCAACTGCCTGGACCGAATATTCCTTCTTTTTGGATGGCAAGCTCAGCCACTGCGGTGTGAATCATTTTGTAATCACTAAGGAAAAAGATTTGGGATTGAGAATTTTGATGATTATAGATACCCGCAGAAATACTGGCTGTCTGACAGAAGAAAGCCGACAATCTATTGAAAAAACAGCAATTGACAGTATGCTGAACAAATGGCACCGCGCTGCAACAACTGCTGACGAAGCAGTATTTTTTGACAGCAGTATGACCAAGGACGGCATTTATCTCGGCACCGACATCACTGAACGTTGGTATCGCGATGAGTTAAAATCATGGGCCAAATCAGCATTTGAAAAAGAGGTTGCCTGGGCCTTCTCCCCTTCTCAGCGACAAATTTATTTTAACGAAAATGACACTAAAATTGCCTGGTTTGAAGAAACTTTAGATACTTGGATGGGGCCATGCCGTGGCAGCGGTGTTCTAATGAAAGTCAATGGGAGCTGGAAAATTAAACATTATAACCTGGCAGTTGCCGTTGCAAATAACGTTATAGAAAAGTACCTGAAAATTATCGGAAAGAAAAAGAAGAAAAAGTAATTAAGATTTTTTTTGAAAAATCATTGAGCTGCTATTTTTTGCATCCCTAAAGGTCTTGAAAAATAATCAATGTTCAATTCTTAATGTTCTTCATTGTTAGCATATCATTCACTATCTTAAACCAGATAAGCACTACAGGCAACGCTTTCAGCGCATAAGGTTTAATATAATTTTCCCTGACAAAAGCAGGAAATAAATCGGAAGGTGAAAGACTGCTCAAAATAATGGCAAAAAGGAGCAAAAACAAATTAAGATAAAGTAATTTATTCTGTGCCGAATACCAAATGGCAATTCCCATAAAGGCTATGATATAGGTTGGCGACTCAGATCCGGTACTGAATATTACCGTAAAAATCAACACAGAAGAAAGGAGTAATAATCGGTATGTTGGATTTTTATAAAATTTAATTTTTAAATAGGTTAATCCAAAAAGTAAAAGTCCGCCCAAAATAAAGGGCATATTCGATAAATTGGGACTATGCGTAACCTTTCTGACTAAGCCCATCAGGGAAATATCCTGCATATTGCTCACAAAAACATTTAGGTTATTTTTAACAAGTAAGCGTTCATACCAATCTAAATAAGAATTCATTACATATTGAGGGGAAGAAATTAACATAGGCAACAAAAAGAAAATTATGCCCCATAAAACTAAGGATAAAATAAACTTAAATTTATCCTTTGAAAAGAAGAAAAATGCCAATCCTACAACTCCATAGAGTTTAATAAAAGTACCCGCCACAATAAGCATTGCAGCCCAAAAATCCTTCTTTTTATCAATAAAAACAAAGGACAAAATAATTATTGCCGCAATTGAAGGGTTAAATTGAAAACTAAGCGCTGCAGTTAAAAACTCATGTGCAGAAATCCATAAAATCAGGCTTTTTTTATTCGCCGCTAACGGAAGCATAAAAACAGCCCAAATAATAAATGCTGCATTAGCCAAATTCCACATAGTCATACCCAAAACATCGGGCAATAAAGCAAATGGCGCAATTACAATACTAAAAAATGGCCCATAGTGATTGTGATCTTTATACAAATCCGGATATTCTGCATAAAGTGAAATCTGATCCACTGTATGATAAAATACATGTTTAAAAATCAGGTAATTATTAAAATCATCTGTAAAAAACTGTTTCAAAGCTGCAATGACAGCAAAGGCCATCCAAATAGCTGCAATGTATCTGGGATCGGCAAAAAAGGGTTTGTTTAATACCCCTGACAATTTTGATGATTTATTTATGGACATAAAAAAAGGATAGATTCTTTGAGAATCTACCCTTTTTTAAAAAATATTTCACTTTTCCTATTTCATTTTTATCAGTTTGGCAGTTTTTCCGCCAATATTTAGAATATATATGCCGTTTGGCAATTTATCTGAAACAGTTATCTGCTGAATTCCTTTTTTGGAAATTTGCTGCGAATGAATCAAACGTCCCAAATTATCTAACATGCGGATTTCCTGACCAATCAACCCATTTGAATCATCAATATCAATATTAAATGTATTGTCAAAAGGATTTGGATATATACTGAATTTTACTAATTCTGAAGCTATCAACGTATTGGCAACAGCGCCGTTTTCAACAATTTCGAAAAGATCGAATGCTGCTTCCACAACATGGCCCGGTGACTTATCAAATGCTTCAACTTCTATCCGCATATTAGCTGTAGGTGTAATAAAATCAGATATTTTCAAAGCTTCTGCTCTCCAACTGTAAACAGGTGTATTATAAATTGAAAGAACAGCTGATGTTGTACCATTGTATATTTTAACAATCATTGAATCGTTGGGCGTACCGTTGCCCTGAATTGCGATAAAGTAGCCGTTGTAATTAATAAACGGCTCGATATAAGAAGTAAGATCAAAATTTGGTGAACGCAGAATAGTATTTCCGCCATCTATATCATCCTGTGAAAGTGATCCTGCATTATTGGCGCCGGTGATAAAACATTTGTTTCCAATATCTCCTGCCAAATCTTCATTTGGCGTTGCCGGGTTTGAATTGAACAATAATTCCTCAGATACTTCGCGTTCCCAGGCACCTGTACTTGCATTGCCGCTTACAGTCCAACCGAGATCAAGTATAAATTCATCGCGATAACCTCTATTAATCGGAATTATAGGTGCAGTTGAACTCATTTCAATGAAACTGTTCAGCAGTACTGTTTTATAACCCCATTTACCTGCATAGATGCTGTAATTATCCTGAAACATAGCCGGAATTGTGAAATTTCCTGAAGCATCAGTTGTGACATTATAGTTAAATGTTGGACTTTCCAACATAACTTTTGCATTTGCCACAGGAGCATTAGCATTATCGGCATCTACAACCCGTCCGGTGAAAGCAAAAGCTATCATAGGTCTGAGCTGTATATTTTGTAAATTGACTACCCCATGCTGGAGATTTACACTGATTGTTTTAGGGTAATATCCGGGTCTGGAATAGGTAACATTGTAAGTCCCGGCAATGCCATACCCTGTTTTGTAATCTCCGTTCAGTACTGAATTATCAAAAATTGCGGTTGTATTAATTTCTACCAAAACATTGCCCAGAGGTGCATTTGACAGCGTATCGGTTACATTGCCTTCCAACCAGCACGCACGCTGATAGTTTGGTTGCATAATATGCAATCCGGTATTTATATCTGAGGCTGCAATCAGACCCGACTGAAAAAAAGGATAAACACCCCAACATCCATAAAAACCCTGATTTGTTTGGAGATAGGTGTCGTATCTTGCAACTTCTACCAGATTTGACGGTCGACTGCCGTCCAGAATAACAACACCATCGGTATAGTAAGACACCACAACATAGTCGTTGAGTACATGAACATTATGAGGAATTACGCCCGATCCACGTGTTTCAAATGTCTGCCAACGGTCCAATTCTATAATATTACTTAAATCAGAAACATTATATGCTGCAACATAAGCATTGGCACGCTCATCTGTTGAAAAAATGGTATTTCCGTCGCTTGAAATCCAAACATTATGTGTAAAGTTGTTTGGTGTTGTCTGATTGCCTAAATATACGGGCGTAGCTTTGTTGGTGATATCATAGATAGAAAAATATCCGTCATAGATATTGGCTGCCCAAATGGTGTCTCCTCTTACAAAAATATCGTGCGCATAAGTGTTAGGAAGATTCCCAACTTTTTGAGGTGCCCATGGATTTGTTAGGTCCATTATTATAGTTTCTCCTGCGTTTAAGTTAGTACCTGCAAGATATAAATAATTGCCTTCAACATACAGTGTATGAATTGACCTTAGTGTATCAGTATCGCCATTTACAGTAAGCCGAGGTTTATAAAAAATATGATTGACAGCGCCCGGCAAGGTTGAGAGATCTATGATTAGAAGCCCTTCACTGCAGTTATCACAGGCTACGTAACCGTAATTTCCATAGGTTTTAATTTCGCGCCAAATAGTATTTACACCGGGAATAAACTGTACTTGAACTGGGATTGCCGGATTTGCCAAACTCACAATCGAAGTACCTGTGGTAGTTCCTACAAGTGCATATTCTGTGCCGCTGGCAGATTTCCATCCCCAAAGGCTGCTGAGTTCTTGAGTATAGGGAAGATTGGCAACAGAGCTCATACCATAATTTGTCTGTCCCCACAATTGTATGTTAAGACTGAGCAGGATTAAAACAAAGTAAAATACTTTCATAATAATGTCTAGGTTTGTTAAAATTCAATAAGAAATTTAATGTTTAATAAGCTTTAAGCTTTTATCCCCAAGTTGTATGAAATATACGCCCGCAGGCCATTCAGAACCAAGTAGAAAAGATCCATTTGAGGTTTCAATCTGCCTTGTTTCTACCAACTTACCAAAAAGATTGAATACTTTTAAAAACTGCGTACTTCTGTACGGAACCAAAACTCTGTATTCAATATTTATGTTATCTCCAAATGGAATTGGGAAAGCGCTCAAAGTTACGGAATTATTTTCCAAATCAGAAAGATATTCTGTGTTAGTAATAGCAGATAATTCATTAACTTCAAATTTATCAATTGCTGCCTCCAGATAATTATTGGAAAAACTGTTGGAAACCCTAAAACTGACGTTCATATTATCGGTAACCTGAGTATAATCGGAGATTTTAAGCAGTATTTGATTTGACCAACTGTACAATCCATTCAGATAACTGGCAACCAAAACATTATCGGTTCCATTGTCAATAAAGACCTGCAATGTATCATTGTGAATGGCAAAAGTGCTGTCGAAATTACTGAACCAGTAATGAAAGGCCAGATGCGGATCATCATATTTAGTCCCGTCAAAACCTGGAGATGTCAGAACAGTGGCACCCTGATCTGAACGGCTGCTTTTAACATCTGTCCAAATATCTGCTTTTGGCATCATTCCAGTCCATTCATAAACAGAATTAGGCACAGCTATTTCCCATGCACCGCTATCCACGCCGGAAACAGTCCAACCATAATCAAAAATAAAATCATCATAAATTGCTGTATCTAATGCAATTTCTGCAACAAATGAAGAATTGACTGATGTAATATCTGCTTTGGTTTTGTATCCCCATTTTCCGCCAACAAGCAGGTATTCTTCTTCCTGAACTAAGGTTGAAAAATTACCGGCAGCATTACAGACAGTTTCCGTTTCATAGGCAAAGGCGCTTTGTATATATTTTACCTTTGCATTTGCTACTCCCTGAGATGGATCATCGGACAATACTACTTTTCCAGTACTATTGAAATTAACGGCAGCCTGCATGGCTACATTCAAAACCGATATACTGTCATTAAAGAGATCAATACTGACAATGTGTGGAATATAGCCCGTTTTACGAAAACGTACCTGATAATTTCCGGCACTATGAATCCCTGTTTTATAGAATCCATCAAGTTTTGAGGTGCGTTCAGCGTCCGTATTCATTATTTCTATCTGTACTCCATAAAGCGGCAAAGAAGTCAGTGCATCGCTTATCTGACCCTGAAGCCTGCAGGCTCTTTTGTAAACAGGACTTATAACATGCAATCCGGTCTGAATATCTGAAGCCAGAATTTTTCCTGAAGGAAGATAGGGAGAAACGCCCCAACAGCCTGCAAATCCGCCAATGTCCTGCGGATAAGTATCATAGGCTCCTACTTTTACCAGATTATCGGGATGTTTTGCATCTACAATGATAACCCCATCTGTATAATGTGCAATGACAAGATAATCATTTAGTACATGGACGTTATGCGGTATTGTACCCCGCAGCACAGCATCTTTAGGCCTCCAGCCATCAAGCAGTTTAATATCGCTAAAATCTGTTATATCGTAGGCATCTACCCAACTGGCTGGTCTTTCATCAGTGGTGAAAAGGGTTTGGCTATCATCAGAAAGCCAAACATTGTGCGTTAATCCACCTCTTGTGGCCTGTGTAGCCAAGAGTATCGGATTCGATTTATCGCTGATATTGAACACGCTAAATTGGGAAATATATGAATTTGCTGCCCAAAGTGTATCTCCACGGACAAAAAGGTCATGCGCATATTCTGTACCTGCTATTCCTAAAAAGATTGGATTGGAAGGATCCTGATTCAGGTCAAAAATCAAAGGCGCGCCATCGGCTACATCTGCACCTGAGAGGTATAAATAGCCATTTGTGTCAATGAATAAAGTATGTGCGTTTCTGACAGTGTCATTGCCGACAGTCAGGAATTTATATTGATAATGAACATTATGCGGAAGTCCCGACAAATCGGCAATAAGCAGTCCCTGACTTACCTGTTCAGAAACAACATAGAGATAATTTTGCCATGTTTTCAACTCCCTCCAAATTGTAGGAGCGCCGGGTATCAGCTGGTTCTGATAGATATTACTGTTTACATTTACAATTGATACACCGTTGTAAGTTCCAACTAATGCATATTCTGTTCCTCCGGGATGTTTGTAATGCCAAACAGAACTTAACCTGTTTGGATAAGCTAATTGACCGACAGATGTTGTATTTAAGGGTGGATATTGAGAAAAAAGCTGGTTTAATAAAAAGGAATAAAGGAAAATAATCAATAGTAATCTTCTCATAAAAACTATGAAATCAATGATTGTAAACTGATGTTTTTATCTAAGTTTTACTTGGTCTTTTCATTAAACAGCATAAAGCTTAGGATATTCTACCCACAATACTTTTCCATTTTCAGGTTCAGCCTCCGACCAATTATTGGCAGAAAAGGCGATACATACGACACCACAGGTAGGAAGGTTATCGATAAATACATTTTCGAACAAATTAATAAACTCGGTTAGTCCGGGGTTATGTCCAAAAACCATAATAGAATCAAAATCATTGTCAAAATTTTGAATGACACCTAAAAGCGCACCTGCAGAAGCTAAGTATACACGGTCTTCCACTTCAATTTTACTTTCAAGGTATTCAAATGTATTGGCAAATTCCTTTGCGGTGGAAAGTGCTCTGAGTGCAGGACTTGAGACAAGCATATCGGGTAAAATTCCTTTTCTAAGCAGCAATTCGCCCATAAATGGTGCATCGCGCTCCCCTCTTTTATTCAATGGTCTTTCTGCATCGCTTAACTCATCAGCGTGTTTCCAACTAGATTTTGCATGTCTTACCAAAAATAATATTTTCATAAAGCGTTTATTTTATCTGCTCAATTATTGATTTCAGAACGAAATTAACAAATAAAACCGAAACTCCAACCTGATCGTAGATTAAATAGCAAATCTGCTAAATATAGATACACTTGTGTAATCAGTCTTTTAATTTATATAGTGAATATATTTAAAACATTAAATGAGTAACAACAGAAAAGTTCATCAAAATGTACTTTTTTGATTAAATGTTTTGCTAAACAAAAATAAATGCAAATATTTGAACCGAAATAATTTATAATGGATTATAATATTAATGCAACTCAACTGCTTTTCAATAGAATAGCATAAAATTGCCATAGTAACAAAATACTTTATCATGAAAATTTATTGCGTTCCCGGATTGGCAAATGACAAACGTATGTTTGATAATTTGTCGCCTTTACTGCTCAGTCAGGACATTACTTTTCTGGAGCATATGGAACCGGCTCATCCTACCGAAAGAATGAAGGAATATGCAAAACGTTTGAGTCAGACTATTGAAAATTTTGACGAAAACTCAGTTATAATCGGCATGTCATTAGGTGGTATCATTTCGGTAGAACTTTCCAAGATTTTACCGATGAAAAAGGTCTTTCTAATTTCCACTATCAAACATCCAAATGAGTTTCCCTGGCAGATAAAATTGCTTAAAAACCTTCCGCTTGACAAATTACAGCTCCCTGCCTGGCTTATCAGGAAATCTATAGCACCAATGTCCTGGTTACTTGGTGTAACAAATTTCAAAGGCCGCAAACATCTTCAATCTATGATAGATGATGCCTGTGAAAGACATATAGCCTGGGCACAATATGCTGCTGCAAATTGGGACAACAAACTTATTCCAAATCATTACATACATATACATGGCACAAAAGACGAAATTTTTCCAGTAGCTTATGTTCGTGCCAGCCATTTTATTGAAGGAGGAAACCACTACATGATCATGGACCGTGCTCAGGAAATCGCTCATATTATTAATATTGAGTTGGAAAAGCTGATGACAGAGAAAAAATTACTGCCATCAAAACTTCGTTAAAACTATTCTTCTTTTCCTTTCTACTGTTTTTCTTATCTTTGTAGTGTAACTCCCTAAAATTACACTATGGATTTTAATTTTGACCTTGACCCACCGCAGCCTTCGGAAGTTGAACTTGTAGGCAACATTTTCAGACCCTGGGAATGGTTGACAGATCCTCAATTTTACGGGCTTGAAAATATTCCATTGGAAGGTCCTGTACTATTTGTAGCCAATCATACTATCATGGGCGGATTGGATGTTCCGCTTATTTGGTTAAGACTATATCGCGAGAAAAATATTTTCCTGCGCATGCTTGTAGATCATGCACATTTCAAAATCCCATTTGTCAGAGAATTTCTTGTCAAATTCGGAGAAGTAGAAGGTACCCGTGAAAATGCAGCAGATCTTCTCCGAAATAGGCAATATGTATTAGTTTTCCCGGGCGGTGCTCGCGAAGCTTTCAAAAAAAAAGGAGAAGCCTATCAGCTTATTTGGAAAGACCATATCGGCTTTGCCAAAATAGCAATTCAATTTGGCTGCACTATCGTTCCACTCGCCTCTGTAGGACCTGAGGAATGTTATGATATTGTCTACGATGCTGATGATTACATGAAATCTCCTTTGGGTAAAATGATCGAACGCATCGGTCTTCGAAAAGATTTACTGATACCTATTGTCAAAGGTTATGGTCCTACCCTGCTTCCAAAACCGCAGCGCTTTTATTTCCATTTTGGCGAACCGATTCCCACAGCGCATTACAATTTCAAAGACAGTATCAAAAATGCTTCAGAACTTAGGGACATCGTTAAAACATCCTTGGAATCAGGTATTGATTTTTTGTTGGAGGAAAGAGAAAATGCCCCCAAAGAAAGTTGGTTTAAAAGAATGCTAAAGAAAAAAGGAAAAGTAGAACGTTCAAAACGTAAAGACAAATAAAAATAAGAGCTGTATCAAAGCGGTGCAGCTCTCAATCTTTTAGAATTCGAATTTAATCTCTTCGAATATAAGTGACATTAGGCCCTTAATAAGGAAGCGGAATTTTCAAAATTCGAAACATGACTTCAATATTTTTTTTGCAGTGCGCCCAAATCAGTAGAATGTGCAGGCAGAACTAATCGAATATCCGTAGCATCTGTATTATCTATGCAATGATGTTTTCAAAAGTGATAGCAATTTGTATTAAAACCTCTATCAATATAAAAAATTGAACTTTTATTTCAATTCATTTTTAAGAAATCTGGCAGTATGGCTTTCTTTGACTTTAGCCACCTGTTCCGGTGTGCCCTGCGCAATAATATGCCCGCCCTTATTTCCGCCTTCCGGGCCAACATCAATAATATAATCGGCCACTTTTATCACATCCATATTGTGCTCAATTACTAAGACCGTATTTTTGCGTTCTACCAGTTCATTGAGTACATCCAACAGCATTCTGATGTCTGAAAAATGCAGACCTGTTGTGGGTTCATCCAATATATAAATGGTGTTGCCTGTATCTTTTTTGGAAAGTTCTTTGGCCAGTTTTATACGCTGTGCCTCCCCTCCCGAGAGTGTTGTAGCAGACTGTCCCAGTGTGATATAACCAAGTCCTACCAATTTCAAAGTTTCTATCTTACGGAAAATTTTTGGCATTTCCTTGAAGAAGTCTGCGGCCTCATCCACTGCCATATTCAATATATCGTTGATGTTTTTTCCCTTGTATAAGATCTCCAGAGTTTCGCGATTATAGCGCTTACCGCCACAGGTTTCACATTCTACTTCTACATTTGGCAGAAACTGCATTTCAATCTCACGGAATCCACTGCCATCGCAGGTTTCGCAACGCCCGCCAGATACATTGAAGGAGAATCGGCCGGGTTTATATCCCCTGATTTTAGCCTCCATAGTATCAGAAAGCAGCTTACGTATATCATCGAAAACACCGACAAAGGTAACAGGATTGGAACGTGGTGTGCGGCCGATAGGCTCCTGATCAATTTCTATTACTTTATCCAACAGATCAATTCCTTCAATTGCCTCATATTCCAAAGGTTTTTGCAGCGAATTGTAGAAATGCTGTCTCAAAATCGGATAAAGTGTATCATTAATCAAAGTTGATTTTCCGCTGCCGGAAACGCCTGTAACACAGATAAATTTACCCAAAGGAATTTCCAAAGTGACATTTTTCAGATTGTGTCCCTTGGCCCCAATCAATTTAAGGGTTTTACCGGTGCCCTTTCTTCTTTTTTTAGGTACTTCTATTTTTGATCTGCCGCTAAGGTAATCGGCTGTATTGCTTTCCTGTTTTAAAAATTCTTCGGGACTGCCCTGTGCAACTATTTCTCCGCCAAATTTACCGGCTTTAGGTCCCAAATCCATCAGAAAATCAGAAGCGAGCATGATGTCTTTATCATGTTCAACCACAATGACGGTATTGCCAATATCGGCCAATTCGCGAAGTGCGACAATGAGCCGCTCATTGTCGCGCTGATGCAGACCGATACTTGGTTCATCCAAAATATAAGTTATCCCCGTCAATTGAGATCCAATCTGTGTTGCCAGGCGAATACGCTGAGACTCTCCACCCGATAAGGTTCTTGCCGGACGGTTCAGAGAAAGATAATCCAAACCTACATCAAGCAGAAAACCAAGTCTGAGACGCAGTTCTTTGACGATATCTGTTGCAATGGTTTTTTGGCGGTTAGCCATACCATCAGGTGCAGTTCCAATCCAGTCATAAAGTGCCCGAATATCCATATTGGATAGGTCTGAAATGTTTTTATCCAAGACTCGGAAGAAAAGTGATTCTTTTTTCAAACGGCTACCCTCACATACCGGACAATCACCCAAAACCATGAAATCTTCAGCCCATTGACGGATTTTCTCGGAAGTTGAATCGCCATAATAGCGTTTCAGCATTTTCACCAAACCTTCCTGCGCCAGATTGAAGGTCATATCATCCTTTCCAAAGCTCATCGCTTCGAAAGAATTATCACCTCCGTATAGAATTATATTGAGCGCTTTTTCAGGAATTTCTTTGATTGCTGTCGCAAAGGTAAAATTGTATTTTTTTGAAATTTCACGCAGCTGAGTGAAAATCATATTTTTACGGACCTCACCCAGCGGAACAATGCCCATGTCATTGATATTCAAACTGCGGTCCGGCATTACCAGATTCAGATCAACTTCATGAACGATGCCAAGCCCTTTGCAGGATGGACAGGCACCGTAAGGCGAATTGAAAGAAAAGGTATTCGGAGAAGGCTCTTCATAAGAAATACCTGATTCTGTACACATCAGGTGTTTTGAAAACTGTGCAACTTCTTCGCTATCATGATCCATGAACATGACAAAACCATTTCCATGTTTCAGGGCCAGTTTAAGAGAGGCAGCAAAACGGTCTTTACGGTCTTCCGTAATAATCAGACGATCTACAACAAGTTCAATATCATGAGCTTTATATCGGTCGATCTGCATGCCCGGTGAAAGGTCTATCATATAACCGTCAATGCGCATTTTGCTGAAACCCTGTTTGCGCATTTGATCGAAGAGTTCGCGGTAATGCCCTTTGCGGCCACGAACCAAGGGTGCGAGCAGCACACCTTTTTTACCGAGAAAATTTTCAAAAATATGTTCCAATATCTGATCTTCCGTGTAGCGGTCCATCCGTTTTCCTGTTTTGTAAGAATAAGCATCGGATGCACGGGCAAAAAGCAGACGAAGGAAATCGTAAATTTCTGTTACTGTACCTACTGTAGATCTGGGATTTTTACCGGTTGTTTTCTGTTCAATGGCAATAACAGGACTTAATCCGGTTATTTTTTCAACATCAGGCCTTTCCATTTCCCCCATAAACTGTCGGGCATAAGCCGAAAAAGTCTCCATATAACGGCGTTGGCCTTCGGCATAAATGGTGTCAAAAGCTAAAGAAGATTTACCGCTGCCGCTCACACCTGTAAGTACTACAAGTTTGTTGCGCGGTATGCGCAGATTTATATCTTTAAGATTATGAACTCTTGCACCCCAAACACTTATATAATCTAGGTCATTATCTGTAAAAAGGCTTTCTTCCATTTCCATATTTTTCCCTTGGGGAACTTATTTTTTAAAAATTGAAGTTCAAACGGTTTTGCCTTAATGGCATTATATCATTACAGAACGGCTGACCCCTTAAATAGTTCTCAACCTGAATTGTTTTGCAAAAATAGAGTATTTAAACTTAATTTCTGCCTTTATTTTACAAATGCCTTTGAGTATCTTATCAAATAAAAAACGGACAGCTTAGGGTCCGTTTGGCACTTTATCCTATTTGATGTGCAACATTGTCTTTCGATAGCCATTTTTGGCGCAAATTTTTAAATGATATGGAGCTTGAAGGTATTGTCTCCGTATTTATACGGACAGATTTCCTGTTTACAGCCTTCGTTTCAATCAATTTACTGCCCTTAAGGTACATTAGAATTACTGTTTCAAGTTATGCAGCATTTTCAATAATTATTTCTTTGTTAGAGAGATTCCTTTTAAAAAATGACAAATTAATTAAAAAATCATTCAAAAAAATGAATAAAAATACAGTTCTCATAAATTCTAAACAACGGCTACTTTACAGATATCACCGTACTTAACATGAATCATGCTGTTCGTAACAATAATAGTGCTTTTTATATTCTAACAGATACATTTGATAATTATAGAAAAGTAACCTTTTCAAAAATTTACGAATTCCTGTTTTAATCTAACTAAACCTAAAATCACATGAAATTTGCTAAAAGTATTTTACTTAATGTTTTCTTTGCTGTTTTTTGTGCCCCTCTTTTCGCACAACCGGGCGTGGCCATCAATAATGACAACTCCAATCCTGACGCTTCGTCTATACTGGACGTGAAATCTACGAGCCAGGGTATGTTGGTGCCACGTATGCTGGCTGCGGACAAATTGGCTATTGTTGCACCCGCTACAGGTTTGTTAATTTTTCAAACAGATGGCACAGCAGGTTTTTATTATTATGACGGTATAGTATGGGTGCCAATTGCGGGATCAAGTGGTGTAACCCTCGATGGAGCTTACGATTTTGGCGGTGCAGGTCTAGGACGCATCATTACAGCGGATGCGGGTGTAATGGCCGTTAATGGTACGGATGGCTTTTTAAATACAGGATTTCTTGGCTCAGGACTGCCGATTGGTGAAGTGAATGGCATTCCCGAAGGTGCAGGAGTAAGAATGTTTTTTAATCCAGCTAAGGCTGCTTTTAGAGCAGGTTTAGTAATGGGAACACAATGGGATAATGTGAATGTTGGTTTCTTATCTACAGCAATGGGTGGACAAACAACAGCTTCCGGGTTCTATTCTACGGCATTGGGGGGCAATACAACAGCTTCCGCATTCTCTTCTACAGCAATGGGTCAAAGTACAATTGCTTCTGGGTCCAGTTCTACCGCAATGGGTGAAAACACAATTGCTTCTGGAAACTTTTCTACAGCAATGGGTGTGACGACAACTGCTTCTGGGGACTATTCAACCGCAATGGGGATGAGTACAACTGCTCCTTCTTTCGGAGAAACAACTATTGGCATAAATTCAACTGCTTATGCTCCATTAAATGCCATATCTTTTAATGCAGCAGATAGACTTTTTACGATTGGGAATGGAGCGGATTTAGTTAGCCGTTCCGATGCCATGGTCGTCCTCAAAAATGGCAATACAGGTATCGGCACTTCTACCCCTAGCGCAAAACTAGACATAGCAGGCACTTTCAAACTGGCAGATGGCACTCAGGCAGCAGGCCGTGTTTTAACTTCTGACGCTGCTGGATTGGCTACTTGGGCTACTGCAGGAACAAGTAGCATAAGCCTAGATGGAGCTTACGATTTTGGTGGTGCAGGTCAAGGACGCAGCATTACTGCGGATGCAGGCGTAGTGGCTATCAATGGAACTGCTGGCTTTTTGAATACAGGAACTTTAGGTTCAGGACTGGCGATTGGTGGAGTAAATGGCATTCCAGAAGGTTTTGGCACAAGAATGTTTTTTAATCCAGCTAAGGCTGCTTTTAGAGCAGGTTTTGTAAATGGAACACAATGGGATAATGTGAATGTTGGGTTATCTTCTACAGCAATGGGTTATATAACAACTGCTTCAGGAAACTTTTCCACAGCAATGGGGGTAAGTACAATAGCTTCTGGGCCCAGTTCTACCGCAATGGGGCAATACACAATTGCTTCTGGGACCCAGTCTACAGCAATGGGGGGAAGTACAACGGCTTCTGGAAACTTTTCTACCGCAATGGGTGCGAATACAATTGCTTCTGGGACCCAGTCTACAGCAATGGGGGGAAGTACAATAGCTTCTGGAATCTTTTCTACAGCAATGGGTGCAGAAACAACTGCTTCTGGAATCTTTTCTACAGCAATGGGTTATAGTACAACTGCTTCTGGGTCCAGTTCTACCGCAATGGGTTATAGTACAACTGCTTCAGGAAACTATTCTACAGCAATGGGGAGTAGTACAACTGCTCCTTCTTTCGGAGAAACTACTATTGGCTTACATTCAACTTCTTATACTCCATTAGGTGCCATATTTTTTAGTGCAGCCGATAGACTTTTTACGATTGGTAATGGAGCGGATATACTTAACCGCTCCGATGCCATGGTCGTGCTCAAAAACGGCAATACAGGTATCGGCACTTCCGCTCCTACCGCAAAACTTCACGTAGCCGGTACTTTCAAACTGACAGATGGTTCTCAGGCAGCCGGCCGTGTTTTAACTTCTGACGCTGCTGGATTGGCTACTTGGGCTGCTGCAGGAACAAGTGGTGTAACCCTCGATGGAGCTTACGATTTTGGTGGTGCAGGTCTAGGACGCAGCATTACAGCGGATGCGGGTGTAGTAGCTATCAATGGAACGGATGGCTTTTTAAATACAGGAACTTTTGGTTCAGGACTGGCGATTGGTGTAGTAAATGGCATTCCCCAAGGTGCAGGAACAAGAATGTTTTTTAATCCAGCTAAGGCTGCTTTTAGAGCAGGAAAAGTAAATGGAACACAATGGGATAATGTGAATGTTGGGATCTATTCTACAGCAATGGGGAGTAGTACAACGGCTTCCGGGATTAATTCCACCGCTATGGGGGATGGTACAACTTCTTCTGGGTTAATTTCTACAGCAATGGGGAGTAGTACAACGGCTTCCGGGATTAATTCCACCGCAATGGGTGCGGGTACAACTGCTTCAGGAAACTATTCTACAGCAATGGGTTATATAACAACAGCTGCTGGGGACTATTCCACCGCAATGGGTTTTCAAACAAGAGCTTCTGGGTTCTATTCTACAGCAATGGGGGGGAGTACAACTGCTTCAGGAAACTTATCTACAGCAATGGGTATGCAAACAACTGCTTCTGGGTTCTATTCTACAGCAATGGGGATTAATACAACAGCTGGACCAATCTACAGCAATGGGTAATAATACAACAGCTGGTGGGTTAATTTCTACAGCAATGGGGAACAATACAACTGCTCCTTCTTTCGGAGAAACTACTATTGGCTTATATTCTACTTCTTATACTCCATTAGGTGACATATCTTTTAATGCAGCAGATAGACTTTTTACGATTGGCAATGGAACGGCTGTTGGTAGCCGCTCCGATGCCATGGTCGTCCTCAAAAACGGCAACACAGGTATCGGCACTTCTACGCCAGTTTCTTCATTACACGTAGCAGGTTCATTTGGTGGTAACCTTACTACAACTGCGCTTGCACTTACACTGACAGATGCTCACTATACCGTTATTATCACTGGTGGTACACCAATAATAACACTCCCAACTGCGGCTTCAGCGACCGGGCGCGTTTATAATATTGTCAATCACACTGCCGCTGCACGGACAGTACAAGTATCAGGAACTGTGGGATATACCAATTTATCCGGAACGGCTAATATACTAACTGTTCCTTTGGATGGTAGTATTATCATTCAATCTAATGGAACAACTTGGTATCAAATACGATAAGATATTTATAAATAGAAAAAATTATGATTAAAATTATAAAAATATGCCTACTTCTCTCTCTGACCACACAGCTCCAAGCCCAGCCAAAATTAACCAATAACGGAGCCATCCTAAAAGTTAATACAGGTACGGATTTACGAGTGAACAATGGCTCAATAGAGAATAAAAATGCTGCACAAATAACAAACGATGGCAACATTTATCTGGATTTAAATTTCACTCAAACGACAGCTGCTAACTATTCAGGTGGTGTTGCAAGCTGGCTTTGGTTCGAAGGAAATGCCAGTCAAAACGCCATAGGCGATGCCCCTTTGAATATTGCAAAACTGCGGGTGGATAATGGAAATCGGCTGCTACTGGGCAATCATGTCAATGTAAGCAACCGAGTAGATTTGACGAATAATGGCGACATTGAATTGGGCGCATTTAATCTGAACATTGCTTCAGGAGGAATTGTAACAGGTTATGATGCAGCCAATTATATCATTACAAACGGTACAGGCACTTTGGAACAAGCGATGAATAGCGGAGATGTCAAAAAATTTCCTGTGGGCAACAACAGCTATAACCCAGCTACAATCAGCAATGCAGGCATCAGCGATGATTTCCAAATCAGAGTAGAAGATATAGTTTATAGCAGCGGTACAAGCGGCAGCCCCGAAACGGCTCATATCGTCAATCGTTCCTGGCATATCAGCGAAACGGTCATTGGCGGTTCTATTTCCGATATCACTTTGGAATGGGACGCTGCCGAAGAGCTCACTTTTGATAGGTTGAACTGCGGCGTAGCGCATTGGAACGGAACAATTTGGGAGCATTTCAGCATGTCTGCAGCCACCAATATCAGTACAACACGTTGGGCACAAACCCGTATCGGACAAAGCAGCTTTTCACCTTTTGTCGTAGAGGACTTATTAACTTTATTACCTATTGAATTGCTTGCTTTTGATGCAACTCGAAAAAATAAGGACAATGTGCAACTTAACTGGGTTAGCGCTTCGGAACTGAACAATCTGGGTTTTGAAGTAGAACGCATGTTGGAGAGCGAATCAGCCTTCAAAAAAGTGGCTTGGGTAGATGGCATGGGCACAACTATTGAAAATTCTTACTATAATTTAACAGATAAGAATAGTTTTGCGGGAATATCCTATTACCGCCTCAAACAAATTGATATTGACCTTAATGCTTCTTATTCTGCTATTCGTGCAGTTGCAGGAGAAACAACAATTTTTTCTGCAAATATTTTTCCGAATCCTGTAGGGGAATTTCTTAGAATTAGACTTGGCGAATTGCCCCCCGACATTAAAACAGTCTATTTGAAAATCATGAGTATTGACGGCAGGATTCTCTATCAGTATTCAGAAAACATTCAAAACTACAACATTATTGAAATTGATGAGGTTAAAAACCTGATTCCCGGTATGTATATCATATCTCTGACATTGGATAACGGGAAGCAGTTCATGGAAAAAATTACAAAAAAATAGAATTTGTATTAATTTACATTCGGTCAAAATTTGCCGACAGCTATATCTTGGCTGTCGGCATTTTGAAATATAAAAAATTTGTCGATTATTAAATCGTAAATTTGATGTTTTACATAATAATCTAATCAGAAATAGATTTGAAATCCTTAATCCTTCTCATTTTCTTCCTTTCTTTATTAATCCCGTCAAAGGCGCTTGCTCAATTTAGCGTCATTGATTCTTTAAGGATTGAACTTAACAAACCTAATATTCATGACACTGTAAAAATCAAAATTCTAAACGGCATGATATGGCGCTTGAATATTTACCAAAAAGACAGTGCGTTGTACTATATTAATATTTATAAAGAACTGGCAATAAAAAATAAGCGAACAAAAGATCTATGCAAAGTATCACATTTTGAATCGATAACATACGTCGATCAAGGGAAATATGCACTGGCAAAGGCAGCCGCTTTCAAAGGAATTCAAATTGCACGTGACAACAATTTTAAATACATTGAAGCTGACTCTTATTCCGATCTTGGAAATATTTATCTCAAAGAAGGCAATTTAGATTCTGCACTTATTTTATATCAAGAGGGGGTTAATTTTTCTGTTGAAGGCGCTAAAACTACGGGTAATAAGCTTAAACCTGCTGAAGCCAGAAATAAAATAAATGTAAGTGAGGTTTACAAACTAAAGGGTGATTTTGTAAATGCTTTGGAAAGCAGTTATGAAGCATTGGCACTTTGTAAAAAGCATAATTTACAAGGTTATCTTGCTTCCATTTATAATTTATTGGGTGAGATTTATATGGAAGCTAAAGACTATCCAAAAGCTAAAATTAATTTCCTGGAGGCTATTAAATTTTCCAATAAATTAAACAATTTAAATAAACTCTCAATTACCTATGAATTATTAGCAGATTGTGAAGTTTTTGAAAAAAACTACAAGGAAGCTGAAAAACATTTAGAATCGAGTCTTCAACTGGGGCGCAAATCAAAGATTCCAACTATCGAAGGTCGAGCACTGTGGAAATTAGCCTATTTGTACCATCTCATGGGCTTGAACGAGCAGGCTTTAATAACTATCAATAAAAGCAGCAAATTATTATCGGAGAATAAGGATTATCTCGAATTAATTAACGCAATGCGTATAAAAGGGGTAATTTATATTTCAGCAGGTAAATTTACCGCTGCTAAAGAAGCTTGTTTGAAGGCAAAATCGTTAAACAACTCTACTGGTCAAAAGGCTGATGAAATGGAGATTTGCCATTGTCTTTACGAGGCCTGTAAAGGCACAAATGAAAACAATCTCGCTATTATATACCTGGAATGCTACATGAGTTTAAAAGATAGTCTGATGAACTATTCTGTTTCGCGAAAAATAACTCAATTAGAATATCAAAAATTGTATAATGAGAAAACAATTTTGGACAGTATCATAACAATTAAAAAAATATCAACGCAAAATTTCATTCATGAAAAAGAAAGAAGTCGTCAAAATATTATATTAACAGCTACAATATGCTTAACTGCTATCATCCTCATATCTTTAATATTTTTCATATTACATTATTTTTCAAATAAAAATAAAAATAAGTTACTGACAGAAAAGAGAAAATTAATCGATAAACAAAAAAATTCAATAGAAATCTCTTTACATCAAAAAGAAGTGCTGCTAAAGGAAATTCATCATCGTGTAAAAAACAACCTGCAAATAATTTCAGGGCTTTTGGAATTACAGTACAGCTCACTTGAAGACAAAAAAAAGGGTACAGCCCTAAGGGAGGGACAGGCCCGAATAAAATCAATGGCACTTATCCATCAGAAATTATATCAGACAGAAGATCTGGCTTTTGTAAATTTGAAAGACTATATAGATGAGCTCATCAACTATCTGAAAGGAGTTTTTTTTAGTGCTAAATCTTTAAAAAAAGAATTAGAGCTTGAGGAAATAAATCTTGATATAGACACTGCGATACCGTTGGGACTTATCTTGAATGAAATGATTTCCAATTCTTTTAAGTATGCCGTTAAAAGTACGGAAGATCTTATTATCACAATAAAAGTTTCCCAAATAAGGCCTGGTGAATACCAATTAATATTAGCTGATAACGGACCCGGAATGCCTGAAGGTTTTGATATTTTAAATTCTCAATCGCTTGGATTAAAGCTTATTAAAAGACTTACACAACAGTTATTTGGAAGCTTTAACTTCTTTAATGACAATGGATTAAATATAGTTTTAACCTTTAAAGACACAGCATTAAGAAAGGAGGTAGATTAATATCCATAAATATTCAAATAAATTTTAACAGATACTGATAATTAAATTTTTATAAATAAAAATACATGACTTCTATAAAAATTGGTGTAGTTGAGGATGAATCAATCATTGCCGACACAATAATCAATACACTAAAAAGCTTGGGTTATGAAACGACAGAGCCCTGTATCACTTATACAGACGCTATTGAGATGGCGAAAAAAGAAAAGCCTGATTTGATATTACTCGATATAAAACTTGCCGGAAAAAAATCAGGTATTGATGTAGCAGAGACTTTGAATCGGGATTTTGATATTCCCTTTATTTTCCTTACATCAAATTCAGATATACATACAATAGATGATGCAAAAAAAGTTTATCCGAGTGCTTTTTTGGTAAAACCATTCAACCGGGAGGACCTATTTGCCGCTATTGAGATTGCGCTTTCAAATTTCAACTATATCAGTAAACTGATTAGCGACCCTGAGAAAATCAGGGATTTTATTTTTATTAAGAAAAAGGATACGTTTTATTCCGTAAAACTATCCGATATACTTTATCTGAAAAGCGATCATGTTTATATTGATATTTATACTGAAAATGAAACATTTACAATAAGAAGCAGTTTTGAATTGTTTTTCCAGAAGTTAAAAAACAATAGTTTCCTGCAAACACACAGAAGGTATATTATAAATATTGAACACCTTAAATCCATTAACATCGATTCGGTTTTGATAAAATCTCACGAAATTCCATTGAGTAAAAGCCACAAAGCAGAATTGATGAAAATTGCTGCGCTATTCTAAGTGTTAATTTTAAAAGTAACAAATTGTATTGTTTCTGTTCCTTGTTTTTTTTATCTTATTTTATTCTTGAGATTCAAAGTTATTATAGCTCCTAATCTATTTTGCAGTTATATCATCTCACCAACACAAACCCCGCCCATTTCTCCGGCTCGCTGGGGTACTTTATTCTCATTTCCTTTTGCGCTTTTTTGAAGGAAATAACTGCACTGTGCGTTTTTGAAAGATCTGTATAAAAAAGCTCCATCAGCTCCATCGTCTCTTTATCGGGCACCGACCAAAGGGAGACGATGATCTGCTCCACACCTGCTAGTTTGAAACCACGTTTCAGTCCAAAAGTACCTTCAGAACCTTCGATTTTTCCGAGTCCTGTTTCACAGGCAGAGAGGACGACGAGTTTGGTATTTCTCAGTGGAAGATTGGAGACTTCCAGAGCAGTGAGAATGCCGTCCTCCCCTGTTTTGGCAAGCATAGTGTCTGCTTTGCCCAGCCAACTGTGATTGGCTCCGGCGAGGAGCAGTCCGCAACGGGCCATAGGATTGTCGGCATCGCGATAAGTTTTATTTTCTTCTCCGAATCCTTTCTTTTTTTCTTCAACATCCGGAAAGGCAAAGCCATGAGTGGCGATATGCAATATGCCCGGACTTTCTTTTTTAACTTCAGATTTTAAGTTATTTTCAGAAGCATTTTTATCGGAAAAGGCACGGACTTTCCATTGTTTTTTGTTCAGAATTTTTTGCAGGGACTGCAATTCTGTTTTGGTACCCGGTAGGTATTCCATTCTGCTTTGGTTGGCGGAGCTGCGGGTAATATTTTCGGACAGTGCATAATCTGCCATATCCGGCTCTGAAAGAGTATCGGAATTGGATGGAATTTCATCATAAATCACACCGCCAAAAACCAGCAAGGAATTGTCAATTTTCGAATCTTTCAGTCCTTCTGCCAAATAACGGGTGGTCGAGAGCTGATGCAGGGTATAGCGATCGCTGAGAAAGATACAATTTTCAATTTTTGAAACTGTTTTAACTTTACTACCACGTTTAATCTCGTTAGACGCAAGCTCAGTTTCCTTCCCTTTTCCGCAGAGTGCTGCAAAGGATATATTATTCAACTTCCCATCCGGACTGTAATAAATAGTATTTACGTCCTGTAAAAGCGAATCCATCGGCTCCCAAATCAGTTTATACAATTCTGAGAACCCTTTTCCGGCAGGAACTGCAGCAATCGCTTTTTCAGAGCCCAATTTCACCAGCTTTGGCAATTCATAACCCTTACGCAATAGCAATGCCTGATAAAAAAATAAGGAGTCTTTTCTGTCATAATATCTGGAAAATTCAATAGCTGCCTCATTTTCAGAGAGTACCGTCATTACATCTTTCCAATTAATCTGAAATTTTCTTTTAGATGCGGCATATTCGCCGAGGCGATTAACGAGGATTTTATCAAGAGAGTCGGCTTCCTGATTATAACGGTCTATAATTTCCTTTTTTACGGTGCCTGTAGAAACCATATTATTGATAAGCCTTCGCTTATCCCTCAGATTCTCATATACCTTAAGTGTTATACTATCCTTACAGTTATTGGCGGCATCTTCAACCTCCTTTGATGATTCCAATAAAAGTCCTTTGGATGTCAGTTTACTGTTATAAGCCAACTCTACAGCAGGCGGAAAGTTTTCAGCTGCCAGAGCAGCAAATTCATTCAAATGTTCATAAAAAACTTTTTCCATTTGCCAGTAAGCAGCCTTACCTTTCTCGGGCAACCAGGAGAAGTTTATGGAGAGATTATTATTTATAAGTTCAAAACAATTTCTGTAATATAATTCTGCCTTTTTGTATTCTCCCATATCCTTATACAAATACGCCAAACCTTTCAAAACAGAAGCATAATCAGGATGTTGCTCTCCCAGAACAGTTTTATAAATTTTTAAGGCTTCCTGAAACAAAAGTTCTGAATCTGAATATTTACCCATTCTCTTATATAAATTCGCCAAATTATTCAAACTTCCTGCATAATCCGGATGCTGTTCTCCCAATAACTCTTTTTTTATTGATAAAGCTTCCTGAAACAAGGGTTCCGCAGAGTTATAACTTCCCATGCTCCTATATAAAAGTGCCAAATTATCCAAACAATTTGCATAGTCATGACGATGATCTCCCAAAGCAGTTTTATAAATTTTTAAAGCTTCTTTAAACAAAGGTTCCGCAGCGTTATAACTTTTAATGCTGTTATATAAAATTGCCAAACCTTGCAAGCTATGGGCATAGTCAGGTAGCTGATCTCCCAAAACAGTTTTATAAATTTTTAAAACTTCCTTAAATAAGGGTTCTGCAGATGCATAATCGCCTATATTACCATACAAATTAGCCAAATTATTTAAGATTTTAGCATAGGAACTATGCTGCTCTCCCAGCGATTGCAAATAAATTCCCTTTGCCTGAAGCCAATTTTTTTCGGCTTCTTTGTACTTGCCTTGACGTATATAGACCATTCCAAGTATGTTAAAACATTTGGCATGCTCTTCGTGTATAGGCACTTTCAGTTTCCAAATTTCAATTGCTTTTTCCAAATATATGATTGAATTAGACCAATCTCGAAGCCTTTGATAGGTATTGCCGGTTTTAAAAAGCAGTTTGGCATAAGCTGTGTCATTTGTATCTAATTCTTTTTCGCCTTTTTGGTTCATCGCCAAAGCATAGTAGAGTTGCTCCTTCGGTTTTTTTTTGGTTTGAAAAATACTGTCTAATTCGGGCAGACTGTAACGGAGTATACTGTCAGGAAGTATTTCCTGGGCTTGAAGCCAAATTGAAGTGGCTAAAAACAAAATAATAAAAGAAATATTTTTCAATTTTGAAACAGGATTATGTAGTAGTACTTATTAGATTTTATAGGTGATACAAAACTAATTAAAAAAAATAAAATCTAAAAAACATAAAAATAAATATTTCTATAACATCAAAA